>WFRY01000080.1 GCA_015486315.1 Desulfobulbaceae bacterium | reverse complement strand
TGAGTACCTGATCTGTGTTGCCTTCTTTGTCGCCTTCCCCGCCTTTTACGTCTACGTAAATAAGGAGAAGAAAGGGGCTCAGGTAAAAGTCTGAACCAAACCTCACAAAACAGTTTTCCTCCTCTCAAACCCGGCTTCGGCCGGGTTTTTCAGTTTCAAATACAGCTGGTACTTAATCTACTTTCCCCGTGCGTAGTTGTCATTTAACTATACATCGTCTCCACACTCGGTGTGTGTACAGCGGGCAACATCTATTATTCAATAGCCCGCTTATCCAGCATCGTTTACGCTGTCCTGCAATGTAACGAATCATAACTTATTGGTTTTTTTCTCCACCCGTTCCGTTTTTATCTTGCGCATGATCTGTGTATGGTGTATATAATTTTCTTTTTTTAGGTGATAAATTTAATTTAACTCACTGATTTATTGTGTATAGCACTTTGATGATTATGTGATGCTTTGTTGCACACCTGATGTATTTCAAGGGGTTACAGGACTTACTGTGACTCCTTTTTTATTTACCCTTGCTTAAGACGAATAGTCGATAGGTTTGTTTGGTCGCTTGGTATTATTGACACATCGTTGAGCGTCGGCGGCCGGGTAGCAGTAACTGAGGAATAGTGATGAACAAAGATTTGACTAAAGTACGTAATATTGGAATCAGTGCCCATATTGATTCGGGCAAGACCACGCTTACTGAGCGTATTCTGTACTATACCGATCGTATTCATGCGATTCATGAGGTTCGCGGTAAAGACGGGGTCGGTGCCACTATGGATTCCATGGAACTTGAAAAGGAGCGCGGTATTACCATTCAGTCCGCAGCGACCTACTGTAACTGGAAGGATACGGATATCAATATCATCGATACCCCCGGCCATGTTGACTTCACCGTCGAGGTTGAACGTGCCCTGCGTGTTCTTGATGGTGCCGTGCTGATCCTCTGCTCCGTTGGTGGCGTCCAGTCTCAGTCCATTACCGTTGACCGGCAGATGACCCGCTATAATGTTCCGCGTATTGCCTTTATTAATAAGTGCGACCGAACCGGTGCCAATCCGGCCCGGGTAGTTGAGCAGCTTCGCGATAAATTGAACCTGAATGCGGTTATGATTCAGCTGCCCATCGGACTTGAAACTGATCTTGAGGGCATGGTTGATCTGGTCACGATGAAGGCAGTCTATTTTGATGGTGATCAGGGAGATGATGTTCGATATGAAGAGATTCCTGAGAACATGCGGGATGAGGCAGATGCCAAACGGGAAGAACTGCTGGACGCTGTTTCCATGTTTTCCGACGAACTGATGGAGGCAATGCTCGAAGAAGAGGATATTTCCGATGAAATGGTCCACGAAGCCATTCGCCGCGGTACCTTGGCCCTGGAATTTGCACCTGTCATGATCGGTTCCGCCTATAAAAATAAAGGGGTACAACCTCTCCTTGATGCTGTTCACGCTTACCTGCCCTGTCCCACGGATGTTGAGAACATTGCTCTTGATCTGGATGATGACGAGGTAGAGAAAAAGGTTTCCAATAATCCCGATGATCCCCTGGTTGCCCTGGCTTTTAAACTTGAGGACGGTCGTTACGGTCAGCTCACTTATGTCCGTACCTATCAGGGCATGTTAAAAAAAGGCGACTTTATATTTAATACCAGAACCGGTAAAAAGGTCAAAGTCGGTCGTCTCGTGCGGATGCATTCCAACGAGATGGAAGAGATTGATGAGGCTGGCTCCGGTGACATTGTAGCACTCTTTGGAGTGGACTGCGCATCAGGTGATACCTTCTGTGACAGCTCCATCAACTGGTCCATGAGTTCCATGCATGTCCCTGCACCGGTTATTTCCCTTGCAATTACGCCGGTTGACAACAAAGCTCAGGAAAATATGTCCAAGGCCCTAAACAGGTTTTGCAAAGAAGATCCTACCTTCAAGTCGTTTGTTGATCACGAAACCAGCGAGACAATTATCTCCGGTATGGGTGAGCTGCACCTTGAAGTATATATTGAACGTATGAAACGTGAGTACCAGGCTGAAGTTGAGGTCGGTGCCCCCCGTGTTGCCTATCGAGAGACCATTACCAAACGTGCGGATTTTGACTACACCCATAAAAAACAGACTGGTGGTTCCGGACAGTTTGGCCGGGTGGCAGGTTATATGGAACCCCTGGAAGAGGGGGATTACGAATTCGTTGACGAGATCGTTGGCGGTTCCATTCCCCGCGAGTATATTCCTTCATGTGATAAGGGGTTTAAGGCTTCAATGGTCAAGGGTGTACTTACCGGCGCCCCGATTACAGGTGTTCGCTGTGTGATCAATGATGGTAACTCTCACTCTGTGGACTCCTCTGATATGGCATTTCAGCAGGCCTCCAAGGGTGCCTTTAAACAGGGATACCAGAAGGCCGGGCCGGTTGTTATGGAGCCGATCATGAAGGTTGCTGTAGAAGGACCTTCCGAATTTCAGGGTGCTGTTATGGGTAGTCTTAATCAGCGTCGCGGTGTCATTGTCGGTACCTTTGAAGAGGGAAGTTACACCGTGGTAGAGGCTGAGATGCCTCTTTCAGAAATGTTCGGCTACTCAACGACACTTCGCTCCCTTACCCAGGGTAAGGCCGAGTTTACCATGGAGTTTTCCAGCTACAAGCAGGTGCCGAAGTCTGTTTCCGAGGAACTTATCAAAGAGTTTGAGGAGTCCAGGAAAAACAGCTGATAACGGCATGGTAGTGATGTAGGTGCCGGTTTTAATTTTTGTAAAGGCATCATTGGATTTATAAGGAATCCATGGTTTTCCATGGACTGAATAGAGAAATGAGGTGTGGACAATGGGATATGAACCACTGGTAAATCAGAACCCTTTACGGGTTTTGAACATGGGCCGGAACAACAAACAGATGGGGCTTGTCATGGCCCGGGCAGGGCTTGGTAAAACCGCGTTACTGGTACAGATTGCGCTGAATTCCATTTTGCGGGGCGAACGGGTTATTCATATCAGTGTCGGAGAGAGTATTGAAAAGACTAAGATGTGGTATGACGACATCCTGCAGTTTATTCTTCAGGACGCTGTTGTAGATAATCCTCACGAGCTGATTGACATGGTTCAGCGGCATCGTATGATCATGACGTTCAAGGAGTCGGCGTTTAGTCGTGCTCGTCTTGAAGAACGACTCAATGATTTAATTCTGCAGGATATTTTTAAACCAAACTGTCTGGTAATCGACGGCTTTGATTTTGAAGACGTGAGTCGGGAAAGTCTGGAAGATGTAAAGGACCTGTTGGATTCCATGAATCTGCAGGCCTGGTTTTCCGCTGTCAGTCATCGTGGTGATGATCGGGTTTCTCCAGCCGGGGTTCCGGCACCCTGTCATGAGGTCGATGACCTCTTTGATACCGTAATTCTGCTGAAACCGGAAAAAGATTTTATTCAACTTGATATTATCCGCAATAGTGGCGACAGCAACGAAGATGGTGCTGTGTTGACCCTTGATCCATCCACGATGATGGTGAGAAAACAGGGGTGATAATGGTACAGGTCAAAGCAGGAGGGAGGCAAACTTGTTGCGCCTTCCTGCCTCTCTCATAGCCTGTAGTCTCTTAATTTTTTTCGTATAATGCGTTTCCGGCCCTGTATAGACCTGCATGACGGCAGGGTAAAACAGATTGTCGGCTCTACCCTGCATGATTCCGATTCTGCGAGTCTGCAAACAAATTTTTCATCCGAATTTTCTCCCTCCTATTATGCCCGAATGTACAGGCGCGACAACCTTGTCGGGGGTCATGTTATCATGCTTGGCTCCGGTAACGAAGAGGCAGCCGTTGATGCCCTTGCCGGTTGGCCCGGCGGTCTGCAGCTTGGCGGTGGTATAACTGCAGAGAATGCAGGCCGGTGGCTTGAACTGGGTGCATCCCATGTTATCGTCACCTCGCATGTTTTTCATGATGGCCGTTTGGATGAGGAACGACTGCACCGGTTATGCAGGGTAACGGGTCGAGACCGTCTGGTACTGGACCTCAGCTGCCGTTGGAAGGATGACGGCTATTATGTTGTTACCGACCGCTGGCAGAAATTTACCGAGTTGCGTGTTGAGAGTAACGTCCTGGCGGAGCTTGCGGACAGCTGTGACGAGTTCCTTATTCATGCAGTTGATGTAGAAGGAAAATGTATGGGTGTCGAGGTGAGACTCATTGAGCTACTTTCGAAACATGTGACCATCCCCACTACCTATGCCGGTGGTGTCGGTTCCATGAGTGACATGCATCTGATCAGGAAGGCCGGCAGAGGCAGACTGGATGCAACTGTAGGAAGTGCCCTTGATATCTTCGGCGGAACGGGATGCAGCTATGAGGATGTCGTCGGCTTTAATCGGCTGGAGAATGAAATTTGATGCAGCCGGAATCCGAAGATGACGCCGACCGGCCATTAAAAGAGATCAAACTCTTTGTTCCGGCCGACCGTTATCGAGCCTTTCAACGTTGTGTATGGATTCAGATTCATGAAAGCGGCCGCACCCAGTTAGATGTTATGAAGGAAGTTGTTGATGATTTTCTTGTCAAGCATGGCTGCTGATTTGCCGGGCTTTGCTTGAATTTATGTAATGTGTCTCCTCCCCCCCGGGTGAAAAAATAATGAATAGAGTAAAAGTAGATTGTCGGGGCATGAATTGTCCCCAGCCGGTTATCAAGACCAAGGATTTTTTAGAGCAGGGTCATCAACGCCTTGAAGTGATTGTCGACAATGAAGCCTCCAGAGATAATGTTACTCGTTTTGCCCGTACCAGAGGCTGTGCTATTGAAATCACCGAGCTTGGCGATGGCTGTTATAGACTTTTTTTGCAGGCAGGTGAGGGAGATAGTAGCGAAAAGCAGGATTTTGATGTCGATGAATACACCTGTGACCTGTCAGCAGGCCGAGGTCTTGTGTACGTGATTTCCGCAGCCTCAATGGGGCGTGGCAGTGATGAACTCGGCTGGGCCCTCCTGCAGACCTATATTCAGACTATAAAAGATATCAAACCGCTGCCAGTGAAAATTTTATTTTATAACGGAGGGGTGCGGCTGGTTGCCGAAGAGTCCGGTGCCCTGGATGCACTCCGTTCTCTCCAGGAACAGGGCGTCGAAATTCTGGCTTGTGGAACCTGTCTGGATTTTTTCAAACTTACCTCAGCCATCAAGGTGGGGCATATCTCCAATATGTATGATATTATGAGTGCTGTAAACAGCGCAGCTAAAGTGGTCAGTCCCTTCTAACGTAAGCGCTTCATTAACCACACTCTTGACATGATAACACCTCGGAATGTAAGCGTTTCAGGAACACCCTGCTGTGCGTGATCAAGGCCCCCGATAATACCCCTGTATATCTGGGGACTTGAGCGCGTGCAGCAGGGTGTTCATGGAGCGCTTACATTCTAACTGTATATCCATTGTTACAATGACTGCTCTCAGGATGCCTGGGCAGTCACCTTGTCTGTTTACTTAATCCTTCATGCGTGGTATGGGGAACCCTGTTTATTCACTGTTTTTATGTATTTTTCAGTTCTTTCAGAACTGATGTGAAATGTATCCTGTCATTTAATCGGAGTCTGTAGATGCGTATTACTCGTTATGTTGCAGGGTGGCTGTGTGCTGCCCTGATTTTATGTTGGACTGCCCAGGCTAAGGTCATGCCGGTAGAATTTGATACCGGTCGCAACAGGCTTATAGCTTATATGTTGAGCCACCAACTCCCGGCGCAGCATTTTGGTCATAAGCCTTTTGGAGATGAGTTGTCACAAGCTGCCTTTAAACTTTATCTGCGGCAGCTGGATCCCAGAAAGCGATTTCTTCTCAAAGCTGATGTAGAACAACTCAGTGCCTTTGCCGATCATATTGATGACGAACTCAGTCGCGGCCGGATTATCCTTCCTGATGCTGCAATGCAGATTCTCAATGACCGGGTTAAGGAAGTCCAGGGGCTGGTGGATCAAATCATGGACGCCGGTTTTGATCCTCATCGTAAAGATTATCTTGAAACAGACCCGAAAAAAATAGAGCCTCCTGCAGATAAAACCGAGTTAAAGGACCGCTGGCGGCGCTCTTTGAAGATGGACGTCCTTGAAACGTATCTCACCGCAATTGAGAAGAAGAACAAGGAACTTAAAAAAGAGGGCAAGCCACAGCTTGCCGAGGATACTGAACAGGTTGACAAAAAGCTGTGGGATGAGGCGATGACAAAGGTCCGCAAGCGGACGCATAATTATCTGCACCGTTTGCTGCAGGTTACCAGGCAGGAACATTATAATCGATATTTCGATGCTGTTGCCCGTGCCTTTGATCCGCATACAAATTATATGGCACCGACTTCCAAGGAAGACTTTGATATCCACATGAGCGGCTCTCTTGAAGGGATCGGTGCACTGTTGCGCGAGGATGACGGACATATCAAAGTGGTCCGTATTATTCCAGGCAGTGCAGCAGAACGTCAGGGGCAGTTACATGCAGAAGATACAATCCTGGCGGTTTCTGAAAAAGATGGTGATCCGGTTGATATATCCGATATGCGAATCAGGGAAGCGGTTTCCTATATTCGTGGCCCCAAGGGCACTGAAGTACGTTTGACGGTTCTCAGGCCTGATGGTGCCAGACAGGTGATTCCCATTGTTCGTGATGTTGTGAAAATAGAAGAAACATATGTTAAATCCACGGTAGTTAAAGATAGTAAAGGAAAGAAAATCGGTTACATCCGTATTCCAAGTTTTTATCGTGATTTTTCAGGGGGCCGGAATGGTGAAAAACCAAGAAATGTGACTGATGATACACGCAGTGCACTGTATAAACTGAAAAAAGAGGGGATAAGCGGCCTGATCCTTGATCTGCGTAATAATGGCGGAGGCTCCCTGTCGGATGCCGTTGAGGTGTCAGGTTTATTTTTACCCGGTGGCCCGGTGGTTCAGGTGAAAAATTCTCAGGGCATGATTCGAGTACTTGAAGATGACGATTCAAATGTTGCCTATGACGGTCCGATGATTGTGCTTGTTAACCAGTTTGCAGCCTCTGCCTCGGAAATTCTTGCAGCTGCCCTGCAGGATTACGGCCGGGCACTTGTTGTCGGGGGGGCGCATACCCATGGCAAGGGAACGGTCCAGGCCCTTGTTGACTTGAACCGTAACCTGCCGTTGCTCCATCTCAAGAAGTATGATGATCTGGGAGCTCTGAAGGTAACAATACAGAAGTTTTACCGGGTAAATGGCGGATCAACGCAGTACCGGGGGGTTATTCCGGATGTGGTGCTGCCATCCTTGCTGGATTACATGAAAACAGGGGAGCAGTACATGGATAATTCATTGCCCTGGGACCAGGTAGAGGATGTTGGTCGTATGGCTTGGAAAGGTCCACGTTTTGAGGTCAAGCTGGCTCGGGAAAGGAGTAGTGAGTTTGTGGCCGGCAACAAGAAGTTTGAAAAAATTGCCGAGGAGAGCCTGAAGGCGGAAAAGCGGAGCAAGGAAACCAAAGTAGCGGATTTCCTTTCCGGTATTGTCAAAGAAAGGAAAGAACTTGAGCAGGCGAGAAAAGAGGCGGAAGAGGCTGGTTTTATAAGTATGACCGGGGACCATGAAGATACTGAAAGTACAGAAAAAAAGAGTCTTGATGAGCAGTTAGCCGAGGATCCTTATGTGAGCCTGGTCCTTTTTCTGATGGACGGCGACAAGTTAGGTGAGCAGGTAATCGGCAAAGTGAAGTGAATTTTTCCCTTGAAATCAAAATACAATCATGATAGACACTCCCTCACATGAATCGCCATTCATTTTGTGCGATCTAATTTCTGAACAAGCAAGAGTTATATGAATCTGATTGAGGCCCTGCAAAATAAAAAGGATAAAGTCCTTTCGCTCTGGATAGAGCGAACACTGGACTCGTATATCTCGTCAGGTTTTTTTAAACAATCCAAAGACAAGTTTGCCAATCCGGTTGGAGCCAATATCAAAGAAGGCTTAACACAAATATTTGATAATCTTGTTACGAGTGCAGATCCACAGGAATATGTGGAACCTCTTGACCAGGTTATCCGTATCCGTGCTGTACAGGACTTCTCGCCTGCACAGGCTGTTGCCCCGATACTTGAGCTTAAGTGGGTTGTAAAACAGGTTTTCTCTTCTGATAAAGAGTATAGAGACCTGCTTGCATCAACTGAACTTGATTCTTTTGATTGTGATGTTGACAGGGCTGCTCTTGCAGCCTTTGATTTATATGTAGAGTGCCGGGACCGATTACATAAAGCCCGGATTAGAGAATTAAAGAGCGGCAGTTACATTTTGACTGATTCGGCCTGCACCTCTGCGGTCGTTCGTCAGAATCTGCAGGAAGTCTCGGAAATCAGCTGCATATAAAAGTTCCATAACAGCGCAAGCGGCCGGATGATGCATGTGGAAAATGTATCAGGATATCCGGCTTTTTACCGCAACGTTTCATTAAGTTGTCGTTTAACTTGAAAGTGAGGGAGTGATCAATGAAGTACACCTTCCCCTTGGCGGCAGTCATTGCCCTGGTGTTGATTGCGTGGATAGGGTCGCAGATACCCGGTATGCAATATTTGTTCGGTGTTGCTATTCCGTATCTGGCCATGGCCTTGTTTGTTGGCGGGTTCTGTTATCGGGTGATACATTGGGCTAAGTCCCCTGTACCATTTCGGATACCTACTACCTGTGGGCAGGGGTACTCTCTGCCCTGGATCAAACGGGATAAGCTGGAAGCACCGCTGAAGACCTCCGAGGTCGTGGCGCGAATGTTTCTTGAAATATTCCTGTTCAGATCACTGTGGCGAAATACAAAGTCCGAAGCCTTTGCCGGCCCGAAACTCACCTATGAGTCTTCCAAGTGGCTGTGGCTGTTCGGTATCCTCTTTCACTACAGCTTTCTTGTCATAGTACTGCGCCACATGCGTATGTTTCTGGAACCGGTTCCCTTCCTTGTCAGTGCCCTGGAATACGGTGATGGAATACTCCAGATAGGTGCGCCGACCATGTATCTGACCGATGCAACAATTATTCTCGGTCTGCTGCTTCTCTTCGGTCGACGTCTGTTTAATCGCCAGGTCCGCTATATTTCCCTTGCCAACGATTATTTTCCATTATACCTGATCTTTTCCATTGCCCTGACCGGTATCCTGATGCGCTTTTTTATTCGTGACGGTATCGACATCACGGCAATTAAAACACTGGCAGTAGGTCTGGTAACCTTCCAGCCTTCAATCAGTGGCGATATAGGCTCAATCTTTTATATACATCTTTTCCTGGTATCCTGCCTGCTGGCATACTTTCCTTTTTCCAAGCTGATGCACATGGGCGGAGTATTTCTCAGCCCGACCAGGAATATGGCTAATAATAACAGAATGAAGCGCCATATCAATCCATGGAACGATCCTAAAATCAAACCCCATTCCTATGCCGGTTATGAGGATGAATTCCGTGCTGACATGATTGAGCAGGGAATTCCGGTTGAAAAAGAGTTGCCGACTAAGGCTGACGACTAACGGTTGCATAACCTCAGAAGTATAAGGATAGAGCGATGGCAGTTGTAAAGGTAGATAAGTTAGCAAGAAGCGTGGCCGAAGGGCCCTCGCTGATGACAGGGTCAATTCCCAGGAAATCCTGGATGGATGTACCGGCTGTGTTTAAACCCGGGAATTATGCCTACACCACTAAACCGCAGCTACTTAAGTATCTGGACAGTCAGCCGGGTATCAGCTTTCCGAATGCCCGCGAGTGGAATCCGGAAGATGACGACTGGAAACTTCCTGAAGACTGGAAGGAGACCATCATCAATGGTCTGGCGGAACGGCTGGATAAATTTCGATCCCTGAAGATATTTATGGACTGCTGTGTCAGGTGTGGAGCCTGTGCAGACAAGTGTCACTTTTTTCTCGGAACCGGTGATCCTAAGAATATGCCGGTTCTTCGGGCAGAGCTGTTACGTTCTATTTATCGGCAGGAGTTTACTCTGGCTGGTAAACTATTAGGAAAGATGGCTGGTGGCCGAGAGATGACAGTCGGCGTGCTGAAAGAATGGTTTATGTACGCCTACCAGTGTACTGAGTGTCGTCGCTGCTCGGTGTTCTGTCCATACGGTATTGATACCGCAGAGATCACGATGATGCTGCGCGAGCTGCTGCATCTTGTCGGCTGCGGCATCAACTGGTGTATGGAACCGGTTGCAAACTCTAATCGGACCGGTAACCATATGGGGCTTACACCCCAGGCGTATAAAGGTAATGTAGATTTTCTCTGTGAAGACATTGAGAGCCTGACAGGCGTAAAGGTTAATCCTACCTTTAACCGAAAGGGTGCCGAAGTACTATTTATAACCCCGTCGGCTGATGTATTTGCCGAGCCCGGTCTGTTTACCTGCATGGGTTACCTTTTACTGTTCGAGGCTATCGGTCTTGACTATACATGGTCAACATATGCCTCCGAAGGTGGTAACTTCGGTCTGTTTACTTCAAATGAGATGATGAAGAAGCTGAACGGCAAGATGTATGCCGAGGCTGAACGTCTTGGGGTAAAATGGATTCTTGGCGGTGAGTGCGGTCACATGTGGCGTGTTGTTCATCAGTACATGGGTACCATGAATGGTCCTGCTGATTTTCTTGAAGTACCTAAATCACCGATTACCGGTACAGTGTTCGATAACGCGCGTTCGACCAAGATGGTTCATATCAGTGAATTTACGGCGGACTTGATCAAACATAATAAACTCAAGCTTGACAAGAGCCGAAATGCCCATGTCAAGGCAACTTTTCATGATTCGTGCAACCCTGCCCGGGCTATGGGCCTGATTGAGGAACCACGCTACGTTCTTGATCATGTAGTTGACGAGTGGTTTGAGATGCCTGAAAATACCATTCGGGAGAAAACCTTCTGCTGCGGGTCCGGAACAGCGTTGAATACGGATGAGATCATGGAGCTGCGTATGCGTTCCGGACTGCCGAGGGCTAACGCCGTCAAACATGTATATGATAAACATGCCATTAATACATTGGCCTGTGTCTGTGCTATTGACCGGGCAACGCTTACAACCTTGATGGATTACTGGATACCTGAAGTTACAGTTGCTGGTGTCAGTGAGCTGGTTGGTAATGCCCTGGTTTTTGAAGGTGAGAAGAGACAGGAACTTGATGAGGGTCTCAGAACCCTGGTATTTTAATATCTCGGCAGGAGTGGAGGATTAGAAATGTATGACAGTGGTAAGATAATTACAGGGCTTATAATTTTTGTCCTGTTTGTCACGTTTCCCATCTGGTACAACCACGGTGACGCCGGGGCAGTACCAAAGGTTGAACTACCCAAGGACAGCAAAGAATGTGTTCTACCGGTTGAACAGATGCGGACAGAGCATATGCAGTTGCTCAACGATTGGCGCGATAAAGTGTTGCGAACCGGTGACAGGTCATTTGATGTCAAGATCGCCGGCAAGGAGTATCAGAAGAGCCTTATGAATACCTGTATGCAGTGTCATTCAAGCAAAAAGAAATTTTGTGATCAATGTCACACCTATGCATCAGTTACACCATATTGCTGGGATTGTCATTTAGCTCCTGTTGAGTGAGCCGCTAAGGAGGATATGTACAGATGGATAAGAAGAGAAGAGACTTCCTCAAGATTGCCGGTGTCTCGACATTGGCCGGGCTCGGGGGAACAACTGTCGTAGACCAACTGGTTTCCGGCACAAGCCCAGTCCAGTCCAGGGGCGCGAAAGAGGTCGATACAGGACATGGTGCAGCTGTTCATGAACCTGCTGCACATGAAAATGCGCAAGGACATGAAGCTGTCGAGGAAGTTGCTAAATCAGGAAATCGTTTTGGAATGGTCATTGACCTGCGCAAATTCAGAGAAAATCCTGCCCTTGGCGACAAAGTTGTAGAAGTTTGCCATGCGACCCACAATGTACCTCACTTCCCTGATAAAAAGGATGTGATTAAGTGGACCTGGCTGACTGAATACGAGAATGCTTTTACTGAGCATTCACATAAATTCAAGGACAGTCCCACTCTGGATAATGAAGTTCTCGTCATGTGTAACCACTGTGATAATCCACCTTGTGTGCGAGCCTGTCCTACCCGGGCAACTTTCAAGAATAAGGATGGCATAGTTGCAATGGATTATCACCGCTGTATTGGTTGCAGGTTTTGCATGGCTGCATGTCCATACGGTATGCGTAGTTTTAACTGGCGCGACCCTCGTGCTGGTTTGAACATGAATGAGATCAACCGAAAGTTCCCAACTCGTATGCGAGGAGTTGTTGAGAAATGCAATTTCTGCGCTGAGCGGGTAGGGCTTGGAGAACAGCCGGCCTGTGTTGAGGCCTGCGGCTCCAGCAAGGCAATGATCTTCGGGAATCTTAATGATCCTGAATCGGAAATTAGAAAGGTGCTGAAAGCCAATTTTACAATTCAGCGTAAGCCCTCTCTGGGCACCCATCCATCAGTCTTTTACATAGTATGAGGTCGCCATGTTTGAAAAAGCATTAGAAGGAAACAGGTACTATTGGGTGTGGCTTGCCTTTCTGGGTGCGCTAATGTCCATTGCCGCGATCTGCTATATCCGGCAGTTCAACTATGGTCTCGGACTTACCGGTATGAGCCGTGACGTATCCTGGGGATTGTATATATCACAGTTTACCTTTCTGGTCGGTGTTGCAGCCGGAGGTGTGATGCTGGTATTGCCTTATTATATTCATGATTATAAGGCCTTTGGTAAAATAACTATTTTAGGTGAGTTTCTAGCTATTTCAGCACTGCTCATGTGTTTAACCTTTATCGTAGCCGATCTTGGTCAACCCCTGCGTATGCTGAATGTTATTTTTCATGCTCAACCTAAGTCCATGTTGTTTTATGACATGATCGTTCTCAACGGCTATCTTGGACTGAATATACTCTGCGGCTGGGTAATTCTGACTGCTGAGCGGAGAGAGACTCATCCTCCCAAATGGATATATTTCTTTGTCTACTTATCCATACCCTTTGCAGTTTCCATTCATACTGTGACTGCTATGCTGTACTGTGGTTTACCTGGTCGTCATTTCTGGCTCTCAGCCATCGTAGCTCCCCGTTTTCTTGCCTCAGCATTTGCAGCTGGTCCTGCTCTTATAGTTGTCATTGCTCTGATACTGCGACGGATCACCGCCTTTGATGCCGGAAAGGAAGCAATTAATAAAATGGTTACAATTATTATTTATGCAGCGCTAATTAATGTCTTCTTTGTCGGACTTGAATTCTTTGTCGGATTTTATTCCGATATTCCCGGTCATAAACATACGCTGCAATATCTTTTCTTTGGCCTTGAGCATGGTGGTCATGTTTATAATAACCTCGTACCCTTTATGTGGGGATTTGTTGTCCTCTTTGTCATAGGAATAGCATTGCTTTCCATTCCCTACACGAGAAAGCAGAGTGATTTCTGGCTGGGAATGGGTGCCGCCGCAATCTTTATTTCTTTCTGGCTTGATAAAGGTGTTGGATTTGTACTTGGCGGTTTTGTTCCTACTCCGCTGGAAGAAGTGGTTGAATATTATCCCAACGTCAATGAGGTCTTTATTACCATAGGCATCTGGGCGATGGGAGCATTTATTCTCACTGTCCTGTATAAGATCGCCATCAAAGTTGAAGAGGAAATTGAAGCCTGATAATTTTTGAACATAGAACAAAAAAAAGGCCCCTGATCTTTTGATCAGGGGCCTTTTTTTTGTCTCCGATATATGCTATATAATCTTTGTAGTTAACTTATCGTGACTATTCAGGTGGGTGCAAAAAACTTGCAAAGCTACTGTCCTGAACTGTTCAGGTGTGCATAAGATTCGTTCATTTTAGACTATGAAGCGTACTTGTGCTACTCGATCAGGCTTACAAGGGCAAAAGAGGTAAGCGCCGACTCCGTGAGGTGCTCATGAACAGTTACAACTTATCAAAAAAAGACCGGCAAAATAATTATGGGATCAACTGCGAATAGTCAGAAAAAAATATTAATTCTCTATTATTCCTACAGCTCCCAGACAAAAAATCTGCTCCAGGCAATA
The DNA here is from genome assembly GCA_015486315.1 of Desulfobulbaceae bacterium. Taxonomy (GTDB): domain Bacteria; phylum Desulfobacterota; class Desulfobulbia; order Desulfobulbales; family Desulfobulbaceae; genus Desulfobulbus_C. Next base: position 4,987 of record WFRY01000080.1, on the reverse strand, counting down.
ATGAGCGGCATGGACACGTCCCCTGTTTCCGTCTTCATGCAGCGAATTGAACCGGTTGTGACGCAGCATTTCCCTTTTGGCTCTGTTTCAAAGACAATCTGGAAGATGTTGCTCACCTTTTTTCGTCAGCGTCTCCTTATTCAGCCGTTACCGGATGCATGTTTTCAGGACTATGACCTTATCATTCTGGCAGGTCCGACCTGGTCCTATAACCCCAGTGGTCCTGTACTTGCCCTCTTTGATCGTGATGGTAAGAAACTCTTTAATGATCAGATCGTTATTCCACTTATTTCCTGTCGTGGATATTGGCGAATGCACTGGTGGGGCCTGAAGCGCTTACTTACAAAATGCGGGGCTACTGTACCTAATCTGATTGTTTTTTCCCACCCCAGCCACGAACCATGGCGTACCCTTGGTGTGTTTTTGAAACTGGCCGGCAAGGTGCCGGAGCGCATACCATGGATGAAGAAACATTACCCTAAATACGGGCACACTATAGCTCAGCTCGCCGAGGCTGAAAGATTTGGTACACAACTTGCCGAGGTGTTGGTCAGTGGTGGTAATTTCGCAGAAATAGAGTTTAAAACTGGTCCGGCCTTATACAATAAAAGCTGAAAAACTATCTTTACCCCCTTGAGTGGCTGTACGCCATCGCCATTGATACCTGTATCTAACAGCAACATGCCGGTACCAGGAATGACTAACGAGCCCTCAGGTGACAGCTGTTTCATTAACTCATAGCTGTGATGTACAGATTCCAGATTTTAAAGATTGTCTCCTGAAAAAAGAGATATGACATGGCTGACAGGGCCAGAAACGGTCCAAAGGGGATCCTTGTACGTCCACCTTTTCCCTGCTTGACCATGGCTGCAATACCTACTATGGACCCGGTCAGCGAGCTCGCAAATATAACGTACAACAGACTTTGCCAGCCCAGGAAGGCACCTATCATCGCCAGCAGCTTGATATCTCCGCCGCCCATCCCGTCTCTTTTGGTAAAGAGATAATATCCAAAGGCGATAGCGTAAAGAATGCCGCCGCCAATGAGGATGCCCAGACCCGACTGCTGCCAGCTTACCTGAGGTACAAAAAAGGAGGCGGCAAAACCGATTATTATGCCCGGCAGGCTGATAACATCCGGGATGATCTGGTGCTGAATGTCTATGAAGATTATGACCAACAGGGCTGCAAGGAAGACAAAGTAGAACATGAATGGGAGAGTTAGTCCTGACTTGTTGTACAGGGCCAAGCTCAGTAAACCCATACAGAGTTCAACTACCGGATATTGAGCCGATATCTTTGTCCTGCAGGAACGACAACGGCCACGCAGGGCCAGGTAACTGAAGATTGGTATATTTTCATACCAGTGGAGCTCGCTGCCGCATTTCGGACAGTGTGATCCGGGAAAGACGATGGACTGCTCGTCATCAGGCAGCCTGAGAATGACTACATTTAGAAATGAACCAACAACGGTCCCGAACAAAAAACTGAAAATATAGCCCATGGTGTCCATCGGTTCTCACCTTGTTTCCTGTCCATTACGATCATTGTCTGGTGGAATGGCTTGTCAGGAACGAGTACGGTTTATCTGAACTGTCGGAATTTAATCAATTTATGTTTACTTGTATCCTTTTCCATGCCTGAGTTCCAGGAAAAATGTAAAGTCTGTGCTGTTGACCGGTTGTCTACCGATGTTTATCGGTTCATTATCCAGGCCCCGCTTATTGCCGCTGCAGCTCATCCCGGCCAGTTTGTTATGGTTCGTGTTGTCGACAGCTTTGATCCCCTGCTCAGACGTCCTTTTTCCATCCATCAGAAGTTCACTGATGGTTCCATCGGCTTACTTTTCAAGGCGGTTGGTTCAGGCACTGAGATTCTTGCCCGGATTGATCCCGGAGATTTCCTCAACCTCATCGGTCCTCTTGGTCGTGGTTTTGATTTAGCCCTGGAGGAACCTGTATGCCTGATTGGGGGCGGGATGGGTATTGCTCCGCTTCACTTTCTTGCCCGGCAGCTTGTTGTTACAGGACAGAGCTTTATCCTGTTGGGAGCCCGTAACAGACAGGAGGTTGCTCTGCTCGCTGATGAATTTCAGGCAATGGGCTATACTGTACAGGTGGCGACTGATGACGGTAGCATGGGGCATCATGGTTTTATCCCGGAGCTTCTTGATTCTGTTTTGCCTGCAGTGAGCCGTGTCTATACCTGCGGTCCGTTTCCTATGATGAAAACCATAGCCGAACAATGTCTGCGTGCAGATGTAGTCTGTCAGGTTTCTCTGGAAGCACACATGGCTTGCGGCCTTGGTGCCTGTCTTGGCTGCACGGTTAAAGCTGCCCAGGGAAAGTACGTTCATGTCTGTAAACAGGGACCTGTTTTTAACAGCGGAGAGGTCGGATGGTAGCTGCCTTGAACACCGTGGACCTCCGGGTACGCATTGGTCCTCTTGAGCTGGACAACCCTGTTATGACGGCCTCCGGCACCTTTGGTTACGGTCGTGAGTTCAGTAATCTGGTTAACCTGCAGCGACTTGGTGCTCTTATTGTTAAAGGTATTTCACTTTTACCACGAGCAGGAAACCCGCCGCCCCGTATTGTTGAGACTTCCTGTGGCATGCTCAATGCAATTGGTCTGGAAAATGTTGGTGTTGATCAGTTTATAACCCGGAAAATTCCTTATCTTAAACGTATCGGCACTCCTGTTGTCGTTAATGTTCTTGGTGATTCCATTGAGGAGTATGGTGAAATTGCCCGCAGACTCGACGATGTTGAGGGCATTAGTGCATTGGAGGTGAATATTTCCTGCCCCAACGTGAAGAAGGGAGGTGTAGCCTTTGGCACGGTACCCGAGATGGCCGCAGCTGTGACCGGCATGGTAAGAACGTCAACCAGCCTGCCACTGATCATCAAACTTTCCCCTAATGTTACAGATATTGTAAGCATGGCCCGTGCTGTGGAAGAGGCAGGGGCAGATGCGGTATCCCTGATAAATACCCTTATCGGCATGGCCATTGATATCAGGAACCGTACGCCTAAACTGGCCAATGTTATCGGCGGATTGTCCGGACCGGCCATTAAGCCGGTTGCCCTGCGCATGGTCTGGCAGGTGGCCGGTGCCGTGCATATTCCGGTGATAGGAATCGGCGGTATCAGCACGGCTGATGATGCACTGGAATTTCTGTTGGCTGGTGCCACCGCCATTCAGGTGGGGACGGCTAATTTTTATGATCCCTCTGCTACCGAAAATATTATTTCAGGATTACAGGACTACCTGGTGCAGCAGGGAGAACAAAGTGTCGGGGATATTATCGGCACACTGCAGGTAGGTGTATAATGGATCGTGGCAGAATATGTGTTTCCGTGACCGGTGCTGATGCCTCTGCTGTTTATCATGAGCTCCAGCCGATACTCGGCATGGTTGATGTTGTGGAGATTCGCCTTGACATGATGGCTCAGCCCGAGGTGGCTAAATGCTGTTCTCTGGTTCGTAAACCATTGCTCTTTACCAATCGACCGGTCTGGGAAGGCGGCCTTTTTCCTGGTTTTGAAGATGACCGCATACGGCCTCTCTTTACCGCAGTGGAAGTACAGGCTGCTTATGTTGATTTCGAACTGCGGGCTGATCCTCTGCTGCGCAGTCAACTCCTTGAGGCCATGGAGGGGACCCCCACACGGATGATACTTTCCTGGCATGATTTTAAGGCGACCCCCACTGCAGAGGAGCTTGCCGAGCTTCTTGACGAGATGATAGCCAGTGGTGCCCACATCGGCAAAATTGTTTCCACTGCCCATTCGACTGCTGATGTGCTGCGAATGTTCCGGATACACGAACATGCACTGGCTGCCGGGTTTCCATTGAGTTGTTTCTGTATGGGCAATCCCGGCAGGATCACTCGTTTTGCCACCTTGTACCTTGGCGGGTATATGACCTATGGCGCAGTCAGTACCCAACAGGCCACTGCACCGGGTCAGTTGTCTGTTGCACAGTTGTATGCTCTCTGTGGTGAGTTTGAGAAAGGTATTTCTCATGGTTGACGGTACAACATCACTGTACGGCATTATCGGCAATCCGGTTCGTCACTCTCTGAGTCCGGTGATGCATAATGCCGCTTTTACCGCCATGTCGATCAACGGAATTTACGTCCCCATGCCGGTACACGATGTGGCAGATGCCGTTTCCGGACTGGCCGCTCTTGGTTTTATCGGCGTGTCGGTCACTGTACCACATAAGAAAACAGTAATGGCTCATCTCGATGAGATTGATCCGGTGGCCATGCGGATTGGAGCCGTTAATACTCTGCTCTTTCGTAACCATCCGGAAACCGGTGCTGTGACCGGGCGAGGTTTTAACACCGACTGGTTAGGCTCAAACCTGGCACTTGCAGAGAAGATGAAGTTACCCGGCAGCCGGGTTTTGATACTCGGTGCAGGCGGAGCGGCCAGGGCCGTAGGATTTGGCCTGGTAGAGGCGGGGGCCGAAGTTATTATCAGTAATCGAAGTGAGGACACCGGTCGTGCGCTGGCTGACTGGCTTGGGTGTCAATTCTGTCTGCGGGAGCAGCTGCACCTCATTCAGGCCGATGGCCTGGTGAATACCACCTCGGTCGGGATGGAGCCGGACAGTGATGCTCTTCCCATTGAGGCGAAATTGCTGCCTGATTTTCGGGTGGTCATGGATATTGTTTATGCTCCTCTGCAGACGGCCCTGCTTCAAAAGGCAGCTGCAGCCGGATGCACCACCATTGACGGTCTGGCCATGCTTCTGTACCAGGGGGCTGTCCAGTTTAAAATCTGGACCGGCAAACAACCGCCGCAGGACGTCATGCGTGCGGCACTGTTGACGGAACTTGCCCGCCGTACCGGATAAACGGATCATCCTCAGGATTGATAATTGTGGAAAAACTATTTTTTGCCTGTTTTCTGTCATTTGACCGAACCCTGAGAGCATGGATCCGCGAGTACTGCATCCGGTGGTGACGGCTTAAAAT
>WFRY01000079.1 GCA_015486315.1 Desulfobulbaceae bacterium | reverse complement strand
TACGCCCTGGCGGGCCTTGCTGATTAACTTTTCCCGGAGTTTTCGCCCCAGGTTGTCATCTTTGACGATGAAAAACTGGACCAGGATGTATTTTTCTGCCTGATCAATTCCCTCGAAAATGGAGGCAAAGGTCTCTTTGCCGTCTATGAGCAGCTCAGAGGAGTTGCCGGTGAGAATCGGGATCTTGGCCAGCAGTTCAGCCGCCCGGGCAGAAGGATACTGTCCTGCCAGACCGGATTTGAAATCGGCTTTATTTTTTCTGATCTGGGTACCAATATAGGAAAGTTCCGACTCATCTTCCTGGCGGGCCTTGACATAGCCGTTGAACTGGCTCCGGCCAAGTACCCAATAGGCCGGCAGGGCTATCGAGGGAAAGGTGTTGAGCGAGATCACCCAGGCAATTGCCCCCTGGGATGTCCTGGTGCTCATAACCGCGTCGATTGACGAGATGAAACCGGCAATGTGCAATACCATGAACAGTATTGACAGGTACTTGCTTTTCCGGATGAACGCTCTGGTATTTTTCAGCATCACTTACCCGTTTGAAAAGGGAAGCGCTTTTTTCGGACAGTTCATGATGCAGTTTGAATCGCTACCTGCTTTCATAGATGACAACACTATGGGAGTTGACCTCAACGGTTTCGCGGGAAACCGGCTGTTGTTTTTTTGGTTCGATCACATCTCCAGGCATGGCGCGAGCCGTGTCCACGGCCAGGTGCCAGCTTCGATTTTCCAGTTTCGGCAACGGCATGGACAAATTATCGTCTGACATATTCAAAATAATATGGAGATCTTCTTCATCCGGCTCTACCCTGCTTAACGTGCAGGCTAAAACCCTGGATGACGGGTCATTCCACTGCGGCTCATGTAAACCCGGGCCATGCCAGGAAACATCCGGCATACCGGAAACAACAGATGACGAACCGGTGAGGAACCGGCGCTGCATGAGGCAGGCATGCCGCCTGCGCAGCCGGATCATGTTCCGGGTAAAACGAAACATCTCCTGGTTTTTCTCAGGCAGACTCCAGTCAAACCAGCTCAACTCGTTGTCCTGACAGTAGCAGTTGTTATTGCCCTGCTGGCTCTTCAACACCTCATCCCCGGCAAGGATCATGGGTACACCCTGGCTGAGCATGAGGATTGCCATGAAGTTCTTAACCTGCTTCAGCCTGAATGCACATATCTTCAGGTCATCGGTCTCACCTTCCACCCCGCAGTTCCAGCTTTCATTATGGTTATCGCCGTCGCGGTTATCCTCACCATTGGCCATGTTATGTTTATCATTATAACTGACCATGTCATAGAGGGTGAAACCGTCATGACAGGTGATAAAATTGACGGAGTTGGTGGGCAGCCGTCCGGAGCTCTGATAGAGATCGCTGGAGCCGGTCAGCCTGGTGGCAAGTTCGGAAACCAGCCCCTGATCGCCTTTAACAAACTGCCGGACAAGATCACGGTAACGTCCATTCCACTCTGCCCAGCGAAAACCGGGAAAGCCGCCCACCTGGTATAATCCGCCGGCATCCCATGCCTCGGCAATGAGCCTGGTGTGGGCAAGGGTATCGGAGAATTCGATATTCCAGATCACCGGTGCATGGTACATGGGGGCTCCATCTTCTCCCCGGGCCATGATAGAGGCCAGGTCAAACCTGAAGCCGTCCACATGGAATTCCCTGACCCAGTACTCCAGTGACCTGATGATAAAACGGGCAACCAGAGGATGGTTGCAGTTCACAGTATTGCCACAGCCACTGTAATTTTTGTACTGGCTGGGATCATGGTCTTCAAGATGATAAAATCCCCGGTTCATGATTCCCTTGAAGTTGATGACCGGTCCATCCACACCTCCCTCTGCGGTATGGTTATATACCACATCAAGGATAACACTGATCCCGGCCCGGTGCAGGGCCTTGACCATATCACGAAATTCATCCCGGTGGCTTCCTGAGAGTGGATTGATACAGTAGCCGGGATGTGGACTGTAAAAAGAATGGGTGGCATAGCCCCAGTAGTTTTTCAGACCAAGGTCACGGGCATTGTCCGGGAGATCCTGTTCGTCAAAGGCCATGACGGGCAGCAGTTCTACAGCAGTTATCCCTAACTCCTGCAGATAGGGGATCTTTTCAATAATTCCGGAAAATGTACCGGGATGGGCAACCTCTGATGTAGGGTGACGGGTGAATCCTCCCACGTGCATCTCGTAAATTATTTCCTTTTCAGGGGACTGTTGCAGTGGCTCATCTCCCTGCCAGTCATAATCGCTTTCAGGCAGAACCATGGCCCGCATGGATGTTGCCGGCGGCTCTTGCTGAGGGTCACGGTTGTATTTTCTCTGCCACAGGATATCGGTGACTGCCCTGGCCCCTGGATCTAAAAGTTCGACGGCCGGATCGAAACGAAAGCCGGCTTCAACGTTACCCGGGCCATCTACCTTCCAGGTGTAGGATATATTTTCCCGGCCGGTCATGCCCTCCACAAACACATGCCAGAAAAAAAACGTCCGATTGATGGCTGGATCCAGGTCAATGATCTGGAACGGCCTGCCGGACCCCGGTTTTTCATAGAGGAGGAGCTGAACTGCGCTTGCATGTCTGGAAAAAACACAGAAGTTGGTGCCTTCGTCTCCGGCAGTTGCTCCGGCAGGATAACGATGACCGGCGTTAAAGGGATATGGTTTCATGGGCTACCTGCAATGAATAGTTATTTGGTACTATGCAGTACAAAAAGACGAGACGAGCTGTTCTCTGAAATAAACAGCTATCGTCTCACCCCAGGTTACTATCAAATGGCATGGAGGAATAAGCAGCATTGCTTCTTTGTAATGGGGATACTGCAAGTCGTTTGGACTTTTTGGCCTGCCAAAGGTCACAGGCCTCCTGCATCCGTAACCAGACTTCCGGTGTTGTCTCAAGCCACTGGCTGAGCCGCAGGGCCATTTCCACAGAAACACCGGTTTTGCCGTTCAATAGCCTGGACAACGTGACACGGGAAACCCCCAGTTGCCGAGCAGCTTCAGTCACCTTGATACCCTCTGCTTTCAGGACATCTTCTTTTAGAATTTCTCCGGGATGGGGAGGGTTGTACATTGTATTCATATTGTTTCCTCCTAATGGTAATCAAGATAGTCTACCAGCTCGACGTCCTCACCTGTAAATCGAAAAATAACGCGCCAATTGCCATTGATCCAAACCGAGTAAAATCCTTTCTGTTTTCCTGTTAAAGTATGCAGCCTGAATCCGGGCAGGTTGACATCTTCAGCTTTAGTAGCTGCACCCAGCAAACCGAGTATTCTTCTCAACTTTGGTGCATGCCTGGCCTGAATACCTGCTTTGCTGCCGGTTGTATAAAATTTTTTCAGGCCCTTATGCCGAAAACTTTTAATCATGAATAACTATAATCTGTATCGTTACAGTTTACAATAATGGCAGTGAAATATATGTGACCCAGCAGATGTATTTCCTGATGATTTTAAATATTATCCACAGGTTATCAGGTATAAATGTAACTTCTCGATTAACTATTCAGGTGGGTGCAGAAAACTTGCAAAATCACCTTGCTGTAACTGTTCAGGAGGGCCTTAGATTTGTTAATTTAAGACTGCGAAGCGTACTTGTGCTACTCGAGCAGGCTTAAATGGGCGAAGATAAGGTGCTCCTGAATAGTTACCTTCTCGATAATTGAATTTTATGACATTTACTGGTGTTGTTTCGTTACCGGCAAAACAGAGGAGAATGTCATGAAACGAAATCAAAACAGCCGCTGCCACCAGTACGGCCCGGCTTTGAGAAACCATACATCACCTATGCTTGATTACTCCCTCCGTCTTTCCACACCCTCAATTTTTTATTTCAAATAATCATAACGTTAGCTAAATGGTAAAAAATACCTGCAATACAACGCGTTATAGGTGTCAATCATAATGCTCTTGACTTGCTGGATGCAGTTTTGTAATTTTATTACGATTATGTTGGTGGTATCAGTTATAGTCGCTATAGTGCCTTTTAGCTTGATGATTGCCAGACAAACTGAGACTTGCTCAAGGTATGTCCTCGCTGAAGGTGACAACGGCTTGTCAAAGAGGTATATGCCTTCCGACAGTCTATATTTCCCTTGCACCACCGCGCTCAGCAAGCGATTACTCATCTCCACCATCTTTCCCATGGCTGCCTGGTGCCTGATATCATAGATACCGTGGCCATTACCGCCATCCAGGCGCAGGAGGCTGACTGGAGTTAAGTTAACGCCTGATCCCTGATCCCTGGTACCTGAGACGTAAGCGCTTCATTAACCACACTCTTGACATGATAACACCTCGGAATGTAAGCGTTTCAGGAACATCCTGCTGTGCGTGATCAAGGCTCCCGATAATACCCCCGTATATCTGGGGACTTGAGCGCGTGCAGCAGGGGGTTCATGGAGCGCTTACCCTGAGACGAATAAAGAGGAGAGCATATGATCATTTTTTTTATTTCCGTGGCCGCCCTGATCCTGGGTTACCTCATTTACGGGACACTTGTTAACCGAATTTTCGGCATCGACCCTGAGCGGGAACCTCCTGCCATTACCCAGGCCGACGGTGTGGATTTCGTTGCCATGCCGACCTGGAAGGTCTTACTGGTGCAGCTCTTGAACATTGCAGGAGTCGGACCGATATTCGGACCCATCCTGGGGGCGCTCTATGGCCCGTCCGCCCTTATCTGGATCGTTATCGGTTCTATCTTTGCCGGGGGGGTCCATGATTACTTTTCCGGTATGCTCTCTATTCGCCACAATGGTGACTCCATCCCGGAAATCGTGGGCTACAGTCTCGGCAACCTGATGAAACAATTCATGCGGGGATTTTCCGTCATTCTCCTGCTGCTGGTGGGCATCGTCTTTGTCTCCGCCCCGGCCCAGCTTTTGACCGGTCTTACCGGCATCGGCATGCCGGTACTGGTGGCAATCATCTTTGCCTATTACTTTATCGCCACCATCCTGCCGGTAGACAAAATTATCGGCCGCATTTATCCTCTCTTTGGTTTTGCCCTGGTGTTTATGGCGGTCAGTCTTATCACCATGCTTATGATTAAAGGGTATGACTTTTACCCGCAACGCTCGTTAAGTAACCTGAGTCCACAGAACCTGCCCATGTGGCCGCTCATGTTTATCACCATTGCCTGCGGTGCCATCAGTGGTTTCCATGCCACCCAGTCACCTCTTATGGCTCGCTGCCTGACCAATGAACGTTACGGCCATCCCGTTTTTTACGGTTCCATGATCATGGAAGGCATTATTGCTCTTATCTGGGCCACCCTTGCCATGTCCTTTTTTCACAACCCTGAAGAATTAAACAACATGCTCAGCCAGGGCGGACCGGCAACAGTGGTTAACCATATATCCACAACCCTGCTTGGTAGCGCTGGTGGCATCCTGGCAATCATTGGTGTCGTCTTTCTCCCTGTCAGTTCCGGCGATACTGCCTTTCGCAGCGCCCGATTGATCATTGCGGATTTTCTCCATTTTTCCCAGAAGAAGAACATGAATCGCCTGCTGATCGCTGTGCCTCTTTTTGTGGTCGGCTTTATTGTATCAAAGACAGATTTCGGCCTTATCTGGCGTTATTTCGGTTGGGCAAACCAGACCCTGGCGACTATTGTCCTGTGGACAGCCGCCGTCTATTTAAGCGATCAAAAGAAATTTCACTGGATTGCCTCTATCCCAGCCGTCTTTATGACCGTTGTTGTGACAACTTTTCTGTGCTATTCGGATATCGGCTTGAGTCTCCCGATGCCAATGGCAACGGGAGCAGGAGTCGCGGCTGCCATCCTGTGTGCGATACTGTTTCTCCGTCGAGCGGCACGACCGGGACATGTTGATCAGAGTAAAGTTAATCAATCATAGTTTTGTAAAGGAGCTTCTTATATGAATCTAAAGATCTATTCTCTTATACTATTGCTGCTGGCTTGTTTCTTCACCCCGGCGAGTTTGTTAGCTGGTGAATATGATGGCACCTGGGTTGCCACGGTGACAAAATCCTCATCTACATGCAAGAGTATCGGCAAAGCTCTGGAGGGTGATTATACCGCCTCCATCCGCCAGGATGAGGGAACGACCATTACACTCACTGTTCAGGAGACAGGCACGATATTCCAGGGGATTCGGATGCAGGCAGATCCGAGAATTATTCAGCTGCAGGCTTCTTTTCTCAGGGAGGCAGGCATCGTATCCCAGAAAATTAATATCAAAATGACTGATGAAAATTTGGGAAGCGGCAATGCAAGCTGGGACTGGTCCGACGGTCTGATGATCTGTGGAGGGAATTACACGTTTGTGCTCAAAAGAAAGGTATAATTTTTTGCTGGAGCAGGCTTGTAGCCTGGTCCTCCTGTTTATGACAAAGCTGTCGTTTTCAGAGGAGTTCATCGAAACCGGCTGATCTGTTATAAACCCATGGTTCAATCTACAAGATTGAACCAGCTGAATGAGACAAACATACCTGATTACGCACGAAACTCAGCCATTAACAAGTTCCTGGATCCCCGATAACTACACTCGGGGATGACGTGGTTTACAACTCCGGGGGATGACGTTTACAACTCCG
>WFRY01000078.1 GCA_015486315.1 Desulfobulbaceae bacterium | reverse complement strand
GATTATGCGGATTAACCGAGGCCCTGCGATAGATATAGTCTGGCATGGCGTCGGCAAAACGCCCCATGATAGTAGTACTGACATAGGTGGTGGACATCGCCTCAATGATAAAGGTGTCCCGCCCGAGCAGCTTGAACATCGTCGGGCGCAGTTCTTCCCTGACGTAGGAACGGATGGCTTCAACCTCCTGGAGGATGACCTCGGATTTGGTCATGGCATCGGCCATGAGGAGGCGGCGGGTGTTCCAGAAGGACAGGGCCGACAAAAGAAGGCCTCCTGCAATCAGTATCAGGGCCGACCAGAGAAAAAATCGCTGCTTGAGATTAATGGATGACACCTGTCCGTGTCTTTTTATTTCCATAACTGGTTTCCGAAGAAGTTAAATGATGTCTAAAACCCTTTGAACAACCTTTTTTGCAGAGATACCGGCAGTCCAGCCGCTCCAATGGCCCGGGCGGTTTTTTCCACATCATAGGCAACCCTGTAAAATTCAAGCTGTCGGGTGCGGCTGTCAAAGATAAGATAGCAGGATCTGGGATCTCTGTCCCTTGGCTGGCCGACACTGCCGCAGTTGATGATACGTCTTTTGCCGTCATCCAGGTTGAATCGTATGGAACCGGGTACGGTTTGCAGAGTTACTGTCAGCCAATGTTTTTTTGTAATAATAATGGGCCGGTGACTGTGGCCGATAAACAGGCAGCGGCACTTGGTGGCGGCAAAACTGCGCAGGGCATGTTTGCGATCAAGCACATAACGCCAGCCCCCGGGATTGTACGGGTTGGCATGGACAAAGGTCATATCTGCCAGGTCCAGCCGATCCGGTAATGCTGCAAGGTATTCTTTATCTGCATCGCTCAGTTGATCCATGGTCCAGAGAACAGCCTCTCTGGCAGCTGATGACATCCCGTAGGGTGAGGTCTCCCAGAGGACGGCCACGTCGTGATTTCCGGCCAGAACACGACATTTTTTCAGGCCGCGCACCAGATTGATGCATTCTTGCGGATAGGGGCCGTAACCCACCAGATCACCAAGGCATATTTTTCTGTCTACATTTCGGCCTGCAGCATCGTTCAGCACGCTCTGCAACGCCTCAAGGTTGCCGTGGATATCAGAGAAGATCATCAGGCGCATTTTTCTCTCTCAACTGACTGCTCATCCGGCTGTTTTTCTGGGCCGTCGATCAGTGTGCAGAGATCCCGATTCAGATTAAAGGCCCGCAGCAGAGGGCCATAACTGGCCAGAGGCGGTTTACTGATCGGACAGGCAGCATTTGTCAGAAAGGGGAGTGCAGGCGGCGGCGAATCAAGATGGCTGCGGAGAAACAGTGATACTTTGGCCAGCTCATTTTTCAACAGACAGGAAAGAGGTAGAAATTCATGAACATAGAGGCTTAAGAGGCCATTGTGATCCTGGCTCAGCAGCCCGGCCATCTGATCGGCAATCCGGTGAAAGCGGCTATGGATTGGTGTCAGTGCTGCGGTTACGGACTGCCATCCCGGCTGTGTTGTTAGAGAGGACAGGAATCGACCGAACAGGCAGTCGGTCTCATTGAGATGAATACCCTGGTCAGGATGCAGGAGCCTGCGGTAGATTACATCCGTATGATAATGGAGATGTTCGTACCAGAGGTCGACCAGGAAAATATCACAGGCAAGCACCTGTCCGGCGGTTAACCGGTCGGGCAGGAGAGCTGCCAGCTCGGTTTCCGGTGCAAAGGAGTCGTCATCTGCAACTATAATCGGGCAGGGGTTGCTGGTTTCCAGACGCCTGCGTACGGAAGCATTTCGCAGTATTCCTTCCTTTTTTCGGGACGGGGCAAGGACCAGCAGCTCTGCATCAAGATCAGTGCAGAGTTCCCGCAGCACTTCGACCACCTCTCCCCGGATCAGGCGAATACTCGGGTCAAGACTGCAGCGGCGGAGCAGCTGGACTGCCTGTTCCAGTCTTGCCATTAACTTTTCGCCTTCAACTCTGATCCCGTAACGCCTGAAATGGGAGTCGCTCTCCTCTTCAATTACATGGACCAGGGTTATTTCCGCAGATTTGATCAGGGCCTGTTTTTTTATTTCAGCCAGCATATCGGCGCTGCCGGGTGCATCTATCAGGGCCCCGATGATTTGTTTTGTATTGCCTGAACCCCTTCTTTTATCGGGTAGCGTTTCTAAATGGACGGCTTTTTGGGGGAAGATACGCTGCCACAGGGGCGGTCGTTTGTCGTTACTGCCTGTTTCCGTGATCGGGAGCTGCTGCCAGTGTCGGAGATCATGCTGCAGTTCGGTAATATTCTGGTACCGGTCCGCTGCATGGCGGGCAATGGCACGGAGAATGATGGACTGAATCCCGGGCGGAATTTTGTTATTAAAATAGCGCGGCGGAGTCGGATCATGGCGCAGGCGCCGCCTGGCGACTTGAAGTTTGCTGGAACGGGGCCAGGGCAGTCGGCCGGTGAGCATCTCGTAAAAGAGCATGCCCATGGCGTAGATGTCGCAGCGGGGATCATCCCGTTCGCCAAGCAGCTGCTCGGGAGCAATATACCAGGGGGTTCCCAGGGGATTTTTCAGGTCAAGGGCCGACAGATCGGGGAAATGTCGGCAGCTGGCCAGACCGAAATCCAGTACCTTGATGACGGCATCGCTGCCGCAGATAATATTTTCCGGTTTCAGGTCCAGATGAACAATCCCCTGTCCGTGCAGATAGGAAATCGAGCCTGCGAGCTGATGCATCAGCTGCAGAGCCTCGTCCAGCTCAAGAGCACGGTTGCCGCCGATTTTTGTGCGGAGATCCTTTCCCTCCGCATATTCCATAATAATATACTGACGGCTTTTCTGGCGATGGATGAAGCGGATAATTCCCGGATGATCAAGAAGGCGGCTGATACGGTCCTCGTTTTGGTAATGATAGAGCAGAACAGGATGATTCAGGATGTCAGAGCCTGGTATTTTTAAAACAACCTGCCGCCCGGACAGCAGGTCCCGGGCCAGGAAGATGTCGGCAAGCGGACCGGAATGCAGCCCGGAACATAAGGTGAAAATATCCAGGTTGTCACCGACTTGCGGAAATGCCATGCTAAAATCCCTCCATTTTCGGGCAGCGGCTGCAGCAGTCCGGCACAGGTATGTTCAAAAAGGCTTCCCGGATACGTATTTTGGCCTGCTCAAGTTTTTCAATAGCATCCAGGTCAATACCAATCCCCGCCATTTCCCGGTCATACACCTCCTGACGCTGCTGAAATGGTTTGCAAAAGGCCTGGTATGCACTGCTTTGCCGAATTTGCTCCAGATCATTGTTATGGAGCGAACCAAAGTCCTGCCCGGGAACCGGGAATCTGCTGTTTCGGCTGAACCAAAATTCCTGCTTATTGGCTGCAGGGGGATGGAGAAAAACACAGGGCGACACCGATCCGTCAGCGGCTATAAAACACCCGGCAAGCGGGTTTTTACTGCAAACCGGCAGCAGTTCAGGCCGAAACGACGGCATCTGGAGACGCATTCTTCCTAAAAAAGCATGCCAGTTGGCACGTCTTATGATTTTGCTGAAGTTTTTGTTCCCGGTGTGTCTATAGAGACGCATAGCCTCCTGCTTTAGGGTGGCGGCATGGGTCATGTGGACACCGGCAAAAAGTTCCAGTCCCAGTGGCCGGCACTGCTTGACTGCCCGGGGAAGCTCGGCAATGGTCTCCGGGGTCAGGAGATAACTCACGGCCAGGGTCGGCGTGAGACTCCTCAGTTCTTTTTTAATTCTGTCCATCTGGTGCAGGCTCTGCCAGAGTTTTTCATGCGTCCCCTGTCCCCGCAGGCCATCCTGTGTTGCGGCTGTAGCTCCGGCCATGGAAAAAGTTAAACTGTCCAGACCGGTGGCAACCAGTTGTGCTGCCTGTTGCCTTGTCATGAGACTGCCGTTGGTTGTAAAGCTCACCATGCATCCCTGTGCTTTGAACCAGTGGATACGCTCGGGCAGGTCGGCCAGGAGCATGGATTCTCCCCAGCCCTGCAGGTGAACCGAGGCTGTTTGGCGTAAAGCGGGCTGTAAGCGCTGCAGGGCAGCTGAGGTGAGATCCTGCTCCTGCAGCGTAAGACCGGGTATGGCCCGCAGGCAGGTTTGGCAGCTGAGGTTACAACGGCTTGTTAATTCGATTTGAAGGTACTGATACTGCGGGGTCTGTTGTTCACTGACCAAAGGACACATAGCCGATAACAATGACGAGAATTACCACCAGCTCCACCACGGTAATTTTGGTGAGCATCAGGCATATTTTTCGCTGTGACGGGTTCATCTGCAGGACCATCCGGTTCATCAGGACGCGGAAAAATACCGTATGAGGGGTGGTGGTGGCATAAAGCCTGAGGTATTCCTGGATTGCGCGAACCCAGAGGAGCATATTCTGTTCCATTTCATCATCTGCCTGCTCCTCATCATAACGAACCCGCACCTTTGTCTGAGTCTCCTGGACGAAAAAGAGCAGTTCCTCTGCCCCGTAGTCCACAATGGTCATCCGCATTATGAGATCTACGTCTGGCGGATCATTTGATGCAGGAGCGGTTTCGAGCCTGAGGCCCAGGGAAAAAATCTGTTCCGTGGCATAATCTCGAAGTGTTGCAAAAAGAACACCATCTCGACGTTCTTCCTCTTCGATAAACCAGTGGGGATGGAGACGAAGGAGTTTTTTTTCGTCAAGAATTTGGGGTATACTAAGATCTACAGCCCTGGGAGGAAGAAGCAGATCATAGATTTGTTCCATGTCAGTGTGCCGGGTCCACGGGAGGGGCAATGAGCAGGGGACAGGGGAGAATCGGGTGCAGCTTTGCCGTATCAATTCGTGCCCTGAGCCCTTTTTCCATCTTCAGGTTGAACAGTCTCCGGCTTTCCCGGTACGGGCCGATAACGATCAGATCTACCTTTTGTTTTGCGGCCTCACCGGCAATGGTTTCTTCAATGGGACCGACCACTGCAGCAAAGTCTGCCCGGGCAGCATGCGGATATTTTTCCCTTATCCGCTGCCATTCCTCTTCACTTTCTTCCTGCATCTGCCGTTCCACATGATCCAGAAAAGTAGTGTGGGTTTTGCTGGAGTTCAGCCAGTCATCGCCGGTCATGACCTGCCAGTCCTGATCAATGATAGTCAGGACGTTGACCTGCAGGTCAGGATTTTTAACGCATAATTCAGCAAAGACAAGTCGTTCGGCCTGTCTGGCACCTGGGGTTCCGTGGGTACAAAGAAGAAGAGAAGTAAACATACTGTAAAGATACCAGAAAAAGATCCCCCCGTGAAGGCGGGAAAGAGAATAAAAAAAACCTTCCCGGCCTGGAGCTGCCGGGAAGGTTTGTGGAAGGTACGTTCTTATCCCCTGTTCCTTACATCCATTTTGTAAAAACCAACACGATAAAGGTTGTTATCAGAGACAGGATAAGGGCTGTCATATCCTCATTGCGCTCACTGGAAAACACGGACAGTGCCCGCTCTTCGAGTTCTTCCGTATTTGCATCTTTTGCAAGTTCAGACTCTCCCTTGCCGGCATCACCTGTTTCAATGGTAATTTTTTCATCACTCATATGTACATCCTCCGGAGATATTATTTTAACACCACATCTTTAACAAGCCACAGCACGACAAAGAACGACAGGGTGGCCTTGGTGATGCCGGAAATGACACCAATGAGCAGCGGCCAGCCACCGGCCTGAAAAATAGCCTTCTTGGTGATCTGCATACCAAGCCCGATCAGACCAAAGGCAAAGAACCATATCATGCAGTCGGTCAGGGTAGTGACGGTTTTGGATTTTTTATGGACCTGCTTGATGGCGTGGTGAATTGCAGCCTTAACATCCGGGTCCAGGGTAATGGTCTTTCCCTTGGCAGCCGCCAGGATGGATTCCAGCTGGAACAT
This sequence comes from Desulfobulbaceae bacterium, assembly GCA_015486315.1. GTDB lineage: Bacteria > Desulfobacterota > Desulfobulbia > Desulfobulbales > Desulfobulbaceae > Desulfobulbus_C. Next base: position 10,013 of record WFRY01000078.1, on the reverse strand, counting down.
CCGCTGATCACCCTGCTTGTTAAAAACTTTTTTGTCTGCCCGGCTTTCAAAATTACCGGCAAGCTGGCGCTGGGCAACAAGGTCTTTCACAGCATTCATCTGTTCAGGCGTGAGTCCCTGGATGGTATTGGCCTGTACGGCAGTGTTCAGAGTTTCCCACTCCTGTTCAGTGACCTGGGTACGTTCATTATAGCTGTAATCGATGAATTTTCCCTTGTAATGAGTGGGGGGAGAAAACAGTCCCATGGATGACATGGCAAAGAGCAGCAGGAAACCGAGAATAAAAATCGGAAATTTGTCGATGACAACTTCTTTAAAGGTTAATTTCTTGCCGGTCTCTTTACCAAACCAGGTAGCAAGGACCAGAACGATGATCGGCAGGAAGAGGACGCGGGTGATATTGAAAATTTCCGCTACTTTCAGGGTCTTGATGTCAACTGCGTTAAAGGCCAGTGCTGCGGCGGCAACCTGGGCTGAATTCAGGATGCCGGTTCCTGCCCATGCACCGAACTGAACCGGGTTCATCCCTGCCCAGTGACCGACGGTGGGGAAGACAAACATGCAGATAATACCAAAGGAGAGGATGGTACCGATGGTATAGGCCATCTCTTCACTTTTGGCCTTAACAACCGGGGCTACGGCTACAGTTGCTGAAACACCGCACACCCCCATGCCGGCGGAAAGGACGCCGGTCATGGTCTTGGGCTGTTTAAACAGTTTTCCAAGCCAGAGGACGAAAAAGACTGTTCCCAGAACAAAACTGCCGACCAGGATTACACTATAGGATCCTAACTTGGCCAGTTCCGCAAAACTGTACCGTGCGCCAAGCATGATAACCCCCATTTTCAGGACAAAACGGGCACACTTAACTCCGGCAGCAGCAAATTTCGGGATGCCGTATGTATTTGTCAGAAGAACACCGGCCAGCAACCCTAAAATAACATAGTTCAGGTTGAGAACCTTGTAAATTTTAAAACCGAGAACCGGCTGCAGGCTGTGACTCATGAGCTTGACCAGTGGTTCCACATACCAGCGGATGGCCATGGCCATGAGCAGGATCAGGAGAATGCCGGGCAGGGGCTGGAGGACAAAGCGATCAAAGGTCGTATTACCGGGTTTGCGAATTGAATTTATGATCGCGCCGAGTATTCCTATTCCGCCACAGATAAATCCCATACTGACCTGCAGATCAGCAGTCTTTGCTGTATGGAGATATTTCATCAAAGGATGCAGGATACCGCTGCTGGCTATCAATGCATAAATAATCATGAGGCCGCTGATAATATAGAGCGGCTTGTTGTCCTGTGCCTGGGCCATATTTTTTTCTCCCTTTGGGTTAAGTTAAAGGCGTTGCGGGTGGAGTGCCGATCTTTTCAGGGTTGTTCACCTCCTTGTGTGGACATTTTTTTCTCCTGTATTGCATCGAGTTCAGTGGAATAATATTCTCCGACTATATTAAGGAGGACATAGGCAAGGCGAAAACCAAGGGCAGCTGCAACAACACAGCCGATGAGCTGCAGCGGTGTTCCCTGATCAGTGGCAAGGATAAATTTCATGACAGGGTCCATGAGATCTGTCTTTGCGATGAGCACAAGAACTGTCAGAATGCCGATCAGGAGATACAGGATTGTTGTCTGACTTGGTTTTTTCATGTTGTCCGCCTCTTTTTATGGTAAAAAAATAGTAACTGTTCAGGAGCACCTTATCTTCGCCCATTTAAGCCTGCTCGAGTAACACAAGTACGCTTCACAGTCTTAAATGAACAGGTAAGCGTAGCTCCGAATCTAAGGCCCTCCTGAACAGTTACAGGACGGTGGTTTTGCAAGTTTTCTGCACCCACCTGAATAGTTACAAAAAATAAAGCATTTGAGTGAATGGACTATGTTCTTTAGTGTTTAGCAATTTCAGGGCCAATATTTTTTTATGTAAACTAATCCTGCTTTATCAGTTAGTTATGCCTGTGTTGATCGGGTAAGAAAGTTGATAATTATGGCGGGGCAACCGTCTACAGTCTGCAAATCATCCCGTAGTGCATCCTCGTGGATGCATCAACGATTGCTTCCTCCCCTGAACAGCTGGTTACTGAGGTTGTGCATACTCTTGGATGCACTGCTTACACGGGGATGCAGGTGGTGTTAATCAGAGCAGGCCGAATTTATTTGTCGCAGGGGTATGGACAGGATGGAAAAACTGGCGGATATTTTTTCTGCGCACGGCAGGGCATCTATTGGTCTGCAGTCAAAGTTTCTGATGGGGCTTGCCTGTATTTTTGTCTGTTTCTGTATTGCGGCAACGACCCTGCTCTATCTGCATGAAAAAAAGATGCTGGAAGAGGAAATCTATCACAAGACCGAACTCATCATGGCGGCAGTGGAATCGACAAGGGGGTATGTCAGGGAAGTACTGCGACCAAAGATGTATGAAGTCCTGGACGAAAAAACCTTTATCCTTGAGGCCATGTCAACGTCCTATATCAGCCGGGTGATCATGGACCGTTTCCAGCATAAACTGCCCTCTTTTGAATATCGACGGGTGGCGGTCAATGCCAGGAACCCGGATTTTGAAGCCAATGGTCTTGAACTGGAAAAAATAGATTACTTTGCCGGGCATCCTGCTGAAAATGACTGGCATGGAATTGTGAAATTCGGCAGTCATTACCAGTATATGCGTTTTCGTCCGGTTCGTTTTTCATCCTCATGTCTCCACTGTCACGGAGACCCGGCTGAAGCCCCTCAGATGATCATCAATCTTTACGGAGACCAGCGTGGCTTTAAGCGCGTACCTGACGTGGTAAGCGGAGTGGTCAGTGTCGGTGTCCCGATTAACGTCGGACTGCTGCCCATCATAGAGGTTGCCTGGAAGGTTTTCTGTACAGCCTTTGTTTCGGTGTTTTTTCTCTATGCGATCATCTGGGTTTTCTTTAACAGGCTGATCATTAACGACCTGCGCGGGCTGCTGGAAATTTTTCGTCATAACCTGCGTGATGAACACGAAGTACAGCTGTACGAACAGGCCAGATCCAAGGATGAATTCGGTGAGTTGGCGGCGTCGGTTCAGATGGTTGCGAGGCATTTACAGAAAACCAGGCAGCAGCTTGAAGATTATGCAGAAAACCTTGAGAAAAAGGTTGCAGATCGAACCCTTGCTCTCCAGCATTCGGAAGCGGTTCTGCGTGAAAAGGTTATCACCCGGGGCCAGGAACTCCGGACCTTGAATACCATCAGCGAACTGATTACCGGGTCAGTTCATCTTATTGATATTCTGCCGGAAGTTTTACAACAGGCCTTGAAGGTGATTCCCGCATCAGGTGCCGGTATTTATCTGCTGGACCGAAAAAAAGCCTTGCTCATCCTCCAGTGTCGGGAAAATGCAGAAGAACTGGCTGAAAATATACCCTTTGATCCACTGGTCTGCCTGCCGTTCCTTGACGAAAAAATGCTCGACTTTGACGGCTTTATCCAGGAGGCGTCCTGCAGCCGGCTGGCCAGTGAACCGGCGGTACTGGTCAATAACTTTAATGTACCCCTGTGCTGTCGCGGCCAGGTGTTGGGTATCATGACCTTTGTCGGTGATGGCCTGCAGGAAGTGGATGTTCAGCAGCAGGAGCTACTTTTTTCCATTGGCCACCAGATTGGTATAACCATTGAGAGCCTGCAGAATATCGTCCGTCTGATGAACAGCAAGGAGCTGCTGCAGTCGGTGTTTGACGGTATAACTGATCTGGTCATCCTGCTTGATCCAAGGTACCGGGTCAAGATGGTGAATAAAGCCTTTCTTGATCAGCACGGTGTACAGCTTGAGGAAATACTCAATCGTTCTCTTGCCGATCTGCCGATCAAGAATCCCTGTCCGCTGAGGGCCTGCAAAACACCCCTGTCGGTCCTGCCCAGTTCACCCGTTGTTGAACAGGTTCAGGACCAGGACGGCGCTGTTTTTGAAGTGACTTTTTATCCTCAATTCTCCGACCGGGGCGAGGTGAACAATGTCATCTGCTATGCCAAGAACATTACTGAAAAGAAAGAAGTGGAACGGCGTATTCAGCAGACGGAAAAACTTGTTGCCGTGGGGCAGCTGGCAGCCGGGGTCGCTCATGAAATCAATAATCCCCTGGGCGTCATTCTCTGCTATACGGATCTTATTAAAGAAAATAATCCCCAAAATGAGGAGATCAAGGCCGATATCACGGTTATAGAGCGGCATACAGAGAACTGTCGCCGTATTGTTGCCGACCTGCTTGATTTTTCCCGCAGCAGGAGAGCAGGGATAAATAAAGAGCCTGTATCAGTAAATGACATCATTGAAAATGTGCTGTCCATGGTTCGCCGGCAGTTCCAGAAAAAACAGATTACCCTGTCCTGCAGCATGGACAGAACCGTCCCCTTTTGTCTCATGGACAGTCGACGCCTTAAACAGGTTCTGCTCAACCTGATTATGAATGCCGGACAGGCAATAGGTGAGAACGGTATTGTCACGATCCGGACCAGGGCGGAAGACAACAGAGTGATTATTGAGGTTGAGGATGACGGGCCGGGGATCAGCAAGGAAATCCAGGATAAGATTTTTGATCCCTTTTTCAGCACCAAGGAACCGGGAGAGGGCACAGGCCTCGGCCTGTCGGTCAGCTATGGTATCATCCAGGAGCATGACGGCGAGATTATAGTTCGCTCAACTCCGGGCCATGGGGCATGCTTTACTCTTATTATACCTGCAGCACCGGAGCATCTGAGTAATGAGTAACAACCATACCACTTCCGCTGCTATCCTGCTTGTTGATGATGAACCTGATCTGCTCACCGGTTTAAAGAGAAACTTTGCCCACCGGCTGCCCGGCATCAATGTCCTGACTGCCGACGGGGGCAATCAGGCGCTTGAGATACTGGCCACAGAGGAGATTTCTCTGCTTCTCATGGATGTGATGATGGGGGATACCAACGGACTTGAGGTTCTTGATCAGATCCACAGCCGGGATCCGGAGCTGACTGTTATCATGATGACCGGATACGGCACCATTGAACTTGCCGTGGATGCCATTCGGCGCGGTGCCTGGGATTTTGTAACCAAACCGCTGGATCTGGATGATCTGACCAGAATGCTTGGCAAGGGACTGGAACGTAGCCGGTTGATAGGCGAGAACAGGAAGTTGCGCAGCAGAATTTTTCCCGGGGGACCGGTTCCCGAGTTTGTCGGGCAATGTTCCGCCATGCGGGAGTTGTACAAGGCCATTCAGACATCTGCCGACAGCAACTATACGGTTCTCATCCGCGGAGCATCGGGAACCGGTAAGGAAATCTGCGCCCGGGCAATTCATACCTTGAGCAGGCGATCGAAAAAACCTTTTGTGATGGTCAACTGTCCGGCCATTCCCGAGGAACTGCTGGAATCGGAATTGTTCGGCTATCGTCAAGGAGCCTTTACCGGGGCAAACAGAGACCATGCCGGGCTCTTTCGTCAGGCTGAGGGAGGTACTATCTGTCTCGATGAAATTGGTGACATTCCGGTCAGTGTTCAGACAAAACTGCTGCGGGTACTGCAGGAACAGGAGATAAAACAGCTTGGCGCTGATACTTCAACAAGAATAGATGTCCGTATTATCGCCTCAACCAATGCGGATCTTGAAACCAGGATTGGCGAGGGAAAATTTCGGCAAGATCTGTATTACCGTCTGGCAGTTCTCAACCTGCGCATGCCCCCTCTCTGCGGGATTGCTGAGGATATCCCCCTGCTTGCCGATCATTTTATTAAAAAAGTCTGCCTTGAACTTGACAGCAGTGAAAAACGTTTTTCCGCAGCTGCCCTTGAAATGCTGCAGGTTTATAACTGGCCGGGAAATATCCGGGAACTGCAGAATGTCATTCGCAGGGCTGTACTCTTCTGTCCCGGCCCTGTTATTGGAACCCATCATCTGGTTCTGGACGCTGCATCACCGGAGACCAGGCCGAGTCAGGATGAAAGGGATATGGAGATTATACCCTATAAAGAGGCCAAGGAAAGCTGCCTTGATTCCTTTACCCGTCAGTATGTCCACACCCTGCTCACAAAGAGCAGCGGCAACGTATCCCATGCCGCACGGCTGTCACACCTTACCAGAGCAGCGCTCCAGAAGATAATGCGCCGCTATCAGATTGACGGTGGTCAGTTTCGAAAATAAATTCAAAACATTCAGAGTAAATTTACTGTGGAATCGATCTGCGCGCAATTGGCGCAATCGGGGACAGACCACGTTTTCATATCTAACAACAACCTGAAACAATAGCCAAAATTACAAATTAATTGTGGTCTGTCCCCGATTGTTCCCCACGGTGTTTTGTTGGTTTGAATCGATGTATTTTTTTTATTTCTTTTCCTTCTTTTTCTTTTATGAGATCAAGATCGTATTGGAGCTGTAAACGTGAAAAATAGCCTTCTGATACACCGAAATATTTTGATAGTCGTATACCAACCCTTGGAGTAATACTTCTTTTACCTCTTACGATTTCACTTATTGCCATATTGGAAATATTTGTATCTTTAGAAATTCTGTAAGCTGAAACCTCCAGGGGTTCCATGAATTCTTCTTTCAAAAAGATACCTGGATGTTCAAGTGGTATGAGTTTTTCGGCCATTTGTGATTCTCCTAATGATAGTCAACTATTTCGACATTAAAGGCACTTCCATCTTTCCAGATAAAGCAAATACGCCATTGGTCGTTAATTCTTATGCTATGTTGCCCTTTACGATCCTCTATAAGAGCTTCTAAGTGATTTGAAGGTGGTACTTTTAAGTCATTTAATGTTTTTGAAATATCAATGGCAATTAGTTTGCGTCTTGCACGACCTTGAATGTTTGGAGGAAACTTTTTAGAAAATTTTCGATTCCAAATTTTTTTGGTTTCTTTAGATCTGAATGATTCGATCAATTATTTTTCCCTAATGATTTGATAATAGAGAAATGATAGCTACTACAGGTAGTATTGTCAACCGATATTATCGTGCGGGGATAGTAAGGTGTGTCTATTTTTCACACCGGGTAGGTCAGGAGCCTTGCGGCTCCCTCCCCCCCAAGAACCGTGCGTGATAGTTTCTCATCACACGGTTCAAGCAGCTCAAAGGTTCCTCTTGGTGGGGATGTTGCACCCGGTATTCCCACCATTACAGTGAAACTTTCGCTTTTTCATAACTTTTCGATCCAGACCTCCAACAGCTTGCCTTGCGGTTTAGCCTGCTCAATATTCCGATTGTTATTCAAGAGTACTTTATGAGCCTTGTCTGTTCAACTGGTAGAGCCGTTGAACTCTGACCACACCCAGAGTGTGTGGCTATCTATGATTTGAGTAGATAAAATTTGGCTGTTTTGCCCGATGTCGGGAAATAATTTCCTCATGCTGATAACATAAAAATAACCTCGAAATAATCAGTTACACATATTCAAGTATACGCCAGGCAAGATCGGCCGTTTACAAATGGTGCATCAGGTTTTATTTTTATTCTATGTACGTTAGAGAGGATCACTATTTAATATATCTGGGCATGAAAGGGGCATACTTACTACATCCATGCTCCTGAATTTTTGTTTGTACAGTTTGGATAATATACCAGGGAGGTATCCAGCCATGTCGCAACGTTTTGCCTCGTTTCCAGTCGTGAAAAGATCTTTTTTCCTCTTTATGATCCTTTGTGCTACCCTCCTTGTTTCATGGACAGCAGTACAGGCGGCAATCCCGGACTCTCAGGATATATTACTGCAATACTCTGCTGCCGGGCATGTGCTGGGGTTTGCATCCGACGGATTTTATGTGGCTGGTGGTGATCACCTGTTCCATGTCGGCTTTGTCGGCGCCTCCGGCGTTAAGCCCGAAGCAGAGAACGGCCACCACGCTGAAGAAAAAAATTCTCCCTTGAGCGGAGTCGATTACCATGACCTGTGGCCGGGTATACACCTTCATTACGCGGTTACACAAAAAGGGATTGCCGAGAGCGCCTGGGAAATCATCCCGGGTGCCCATGTGAATCAAATTCGATTGCGTTACAATGCACCGGTCACAATCGGGATCGACGGTAATTTGAACATCAAGTACCCAACCGGCACAATGAAAGAATCGGCGCCTGTAGCCTGGCAGGAGATTGACGGTCATCGCTGCCCGGTCAAGGTTGCCTTTTCTTTGTTTGCGTCTTCTGCAAAGGCGTCAGTTCTTGGCTTTAAGGTAGGACAATATGATTCTTCCCGACCGCTGCTGATCGATCCGACCCTGTCCTGGAATACCTTTATGGGGTCGGGAGGTTATGATACCGGCAATGCCATGGCCCTGGACAGTCAGGGCAATATTTATGTTGTGGGATATGGCATAAATACAATCTCCTCTGCAGCGGGTATGGATGCCTTTGTTGCCAAATTCGATTCAAACGGTAATTTAGTATGGAATACCTTCCTGGGCTCGCCACAATTTGATGGGGCCAATGCCGTTGCCGTGGATGATCATGGTAATATTTTTATGGCAGGGGAAAGTTTGGCGACGTGGGGTAGTCCGAAACAGGGTTACACTGGTGGTCGGGACGGATTTGTCGCCAAGTTGAACAGCATTGGTCACTTGAGTTGGAACACCTTCATGGGATCAAGTGGAGATGATTTTGCCCAGGGCATTGCGGTGGACAGCAGCGGAAATGTAGATGTGACTGGTTACAGTGAAAGCAGTTGGGGCAATCCAAAGCGTCCCTATACGGGTGGTTGGGATGCCTTTGCTGCCAAGCTGGACGCAACAAACGGCATATTGACTTGGAATACATTCTTAGGGTCGATAGACCCGGATTATGGGAAGGGGATCGCCGTAGATGGTAATGGCGCTGTATATGTAGCGGGTTACAGTGAAAAATCCTGGGGGAACAACCCTGTAAGAGGATTTACCGGGTCAACTTTTGAAGCCTTTGCCGCCAAATTAGATAGCGCCGGTGTCCTCCAATGGAATACGTTTTTAGGCTCTAGTGGTGTTGATGTAGCGGAGGGTATTGCCCTGGACAAGACAAACAATATCTATATCATTGGCAGCAGCAGTGCCACCTGGGAAAATCCTATAAACAATTTTACAGGTGGCGCAGGTGATGTCTTTGTTGCCAAATTACATAACAACGGTGGGTTACAATGGAATACGTTCCTGGGCTCGACGGGTAATGATGTCGGCCAGGCCATTACTCTTGATAGCCAGGGATCTATTTACGTGGCGGGGCGGAGTGATGCAGCCTGGGGCAACGGGAAACAAACATACGCAGGTGGAAAGGATGCCTTTGCCGCCAAATTAACAAAGGACGGCATATTGAAGTGGAATACCTTTCTCGGTTCCTTGGATGATGATGAAGGTCATGGAATTACCGCCGGTAATGGCGGGAGTGTATATATAACCGGTATAAGCGAGTCAACATGGGGGGCTCCAAAAAATTCTCATAGCAGCGGATCGAATTCGGATGCCTTTGCCGCTAAATTGCGCCCCAACTGTAGCTTTTATATTTTCAGGTCTAAAAACGGAAAAACGACAGCGGTTTGTCTATAACCTACGAGGTGAACGACAATTTTTTGTCACCATTGGCAACACCATTGAATACGGACCGAAAGATTCTCGCCTCAGTAGGAATAAAAGGGTCAGCAAAAATTAAACCCGGAGACAATCAAAAAACTTTGCCGTGAACTCAATGAAACACGGGTGAATTTTCCCGGTACGGAATTGCGCCTGGTTTGCGATCTGGTGTGCTAGCAGATTCCTTGAGGTCCGGAGTTCTGAAGATGCAAGAAACGGCGTCCAAAAGCCCGGCATCTTCTAATTAGGCCCTGGCACGAAATGAAAGAAATAGAACACCCGAACAGATACCGGACAACAACCATAAACTAGCGCCATTCTGGTCCCCATTTGTTTTCCGGCAAGCTGAAACTATGATTGGTCCTGCAACACAGCATATGATCTATTTACACTAACGAAGTGCAATCTTCTATCAGCCGAGTTGTTAACCTGTTCAGGGTGAGTCTGAATCGTCGGTGTAAATTGGCAGTCA
>WFRY01000077.1 GCA_015486315.1 Desulfobulbaceae bacterium | reverse complement strand
TCTAAGGCCCTCCTGAACAGTTACAGGACGGTGGTTTTGCAAGTTTTCTGCACCCACCTGAATAGTTACATATTTTGTATTTAATGCTCAAGCTGAGTATTTTTACTCAGTCATTGAGTAATATGTGAACCTGGGATTTTCGCATACTGAAAAACTACTGACATCAATTAGTTATCAGTAATGTCCGGTTAGGTTTTTGCATTGAGCAATTAAGGAAAATATCCCCCTCTCACGTTCGCCATGCCGAATGACGGTTTTAGGATTTTAGATAGGTTCTAAATTGTCTCTACAATTTTGTAACCGGACACTGCTGACTATTTAAATAAAAATAGTCTCCGAGATTATCCAGAGCATGGGAAGTAAGAAGTTCTCCTGGTCATGGACGAAATTCAAAAGATCAGGTGCGTAGGGAATTCAAAAACTCTTATGGAACATCTTTTCAGTTCGAGGCCAATACGCGACTGATGACCTGATACATACGGCCACAATCATCAAATTACCTTGTAAAATGACGATTGTATCGGTAAAATATGATATATCTGCTTATCAGGAGGAAATATCGTGCAACTCATCAATCGAAGACTTACCGAAAAAATAGCCCATTCCCTGAAAACCGACCGGGTATGCGCACTCATGGGCCCGCGTCAGGCAGGCAAAACCACTTTGGTCAGGCATCTGCTGCAGAGCGACAGGGAGCTGCACTATTATAACCTGAAAGACCCCTCTGTCCGGAAAATACTGAAGATAAACGGGCGAAAAGAATTTGACCATTTCAGCGGGGCAACCATTATCCTGGACGAGGTTCAGACCGTTCCCTCGCTGCTCGAACTGATCCAGGTCCAGGTAGATATGCATCCCGGACGAAAAGGGCAATTTCTTCTGCTCGGCTCAAACCATCTGCTGCTCAATCAGCACATCAGGGAATCACTTGCCGGCCGGGTGGCATTGTTCACCCTGCTTCCCCTGGCGTTGACGGAAATACTTGAGCAGGACAAACCCACATTGCTGGAACTTCTTCTTGACGCAGAGACTATCCCGTCCTGTGAATCTATCCTGGCCGAAAAGTATACGCCACTCGATAAGTCAGTAGAGGCTGCGGAGCTGCTGGCGGACCTGAATCAATTTGGCGGCTATCCGGAATTTCTGGAACGTAAAAGCTCCGAAGACCGGATAGACTGGCTTGCACACTATCACCAGACGTACCTTGAAACCGACCTCCGGCAGTTGGTTGAGTTAAGAAATACCGAATCGTTTGAAACCTTTGAGCAACTTTTTACTCTGCGCGTCGGCAACTTGATGAATATCAGTGAACTGGCCAGGGACTGCGGACTCAGTGCGGATACAATCCGACGCTTTGTCGGGTACTATCGACAGCTGTTCATTGCCTGGCAGGCGAAACCGTATCATGTCAACATCGGCAAGCGGATGATGAAGATGTCCAAATATTACTTCTATGATACCGGAATGCTCCGTTCAGTTCTCGACAATTTTACAGCTGTTACCGGACAGTTTTTTGAAAATACCATACTCTCGGAGATTCAGAAAATTCTTTCATTTCGCGGCAGGCAGCAGAAGCTCTATTTTGCCCGAACCGCTACCGGTGTTGAGGTGGATGGTTATCTTGAATCAGCTGCCACATCAAACAAACTGTTCCTGGAAATTAAACAGGCCGATATTGTCCACAGCCACGATATCAGGCACCTCAAAAAATATATTGGCACTGATTCCACCGGCCTTGGCCTGCTGATCTATAATGGGGACCGGATCCTGAACATGGAGCCGCGCATCTGGGCCGTTCCAGCCGCCTGGCTGCTGGCATGACGGCCTGTTTTTCCTTCGTTGGTGTAAATACAGACCTCGTCAATACTGTAATCAGTTTTCCGTTTTATTTCGTAGTAATGGTAAGATAAGAAAAGATTGGACATTAAGCCGGTCAGAGTTGTCAGTTATCAGTTTTCAGTGTGCAGTGATTACAGCCTGTTGTGCTGTTACTGATAACTGAACACTGACAACTGATAACTTTTGCAGTGCTATATAAGTAACTTAATGTCTAAATAATTGCCATTTTTATAGCTGAATCCACAGCAACAGTAACGTGTACAGAACATTGCCTCAAGGGGCGGGCAGAATATCAGTGAAGAGAAACAGCCGGGGAAGGATCACAGGGAAGGACCCGCAGATTCTTGGTCTTCCGACGGGTCTGCCACAGGTCATAGGCGGCCTGCTGCCGAATCCATGAATCAGCCGATGGCTTGAAAGCCAGCTCAAGGCGAATGGCCAGCTCCGGAGTTATGGGACTTTGACCGTTACAGACACGGGAGAGTGTCTTACGATTGACGCCAAGTCTTCGTGCCGCCTCACTGATGGAGAGGCCCAGGGGCTTAAAAAAATCCTCCAGAATGACCGTGCCCGGATGCGGTGGATTATGCATTGCCATACTTTACTCCTGTCAGTGGTAATCTTCGTAATTTACTATTTCCACATCCTGCCCCGTAAAGCGAAAGGTAACCCGCCAGTTGGAGTGAACAGTGACCGACCAGATACCTTTTCTGCTGCCTTTCAAGGGATGCAGGCGATAGCCGGGAGCGTCCATATCGTCCGGGTTGCGGCTACCTCAAGGCGGGCAAGGATCCTGGCCAATTTGTCAGCATGTCTGGCCTGAATACCTGCCTTGCTGCCGGTATGGTAGAAGTTTTTCAACCCCTTATGAAGAAAACTTTTTATCATAACAAACTATACTCTTTTTTTAAAAAATTTCAATTCCTGACCGTAAAGGGAAATAGAAGCTATGGAAGATGATTTTTTCGACCAGGATGATGACGACAACATCTTTGATGACGGGCCTATGCTGTGCATGCTCTTGAAAAAATGATTAATGACGGGCAAGATGTCTATTGTATACTTCCAATTTTAAGTACATACCTTGGACACCGTGGCATTGAAAGCACAGAAAAATATTTGCGATTGACAGAAGAAGCATATGGTGCTGTCACTAACACAATGGCCTCATTTTATACGGGTGTTTTCCCTGAAGTGGTGCACCATGAATAACAATGATTTTGCAACGCATTTATCCGCCTACTTTTTAAAATATATGCCAAGAAGGACAGGCTACACCAGCAACACGATTAAATCATATCGAGATACATTCATTATTTTCTTAAGATATTGCAAAGAGGTGCTACAGACAAAACCAGAAAAAATAGACTTTGATTTTATCAACAGGAATATGATCGAAGATTTTCTGTCATGGTTAGAATGCAAAAAAAAGTATTCTATATCCAGCCGCAACCTGCGATTAGCTGGGATTCAGGCCTTTTTCAGATATGTCCAATTGGAGGCACCTGAGTACATGGAATTGTGCAGTTCAATTCTGGCATTGAAGTCAAAAAAAAACCGGTTACTGAAGTCAATTATCTCTCGATCGATGGTATCAAAGCCCTTCTTTCAATGCCGAACATAAACCTTCATACCGGGCGCAGAGATCTGTCAATTATTGCATTGATGTATGATACTGGTGCCAGAGTGCAAGAAATAGCAGACCTGCAAGTTGCTGACATACGTGTAAAAGCACCGGCAACAATTCGTTTGACAGGCAAAGGGAATAAGACAAGGCTCATCCCCTTAATGCCGCAAACAATGAGTATCATGAAACAATACATGATTGATTATGGATTGTTTCATGGAGAAAATGCAACAAACCCATTGTTTTTTAACAAAAGGAGTAAAAAACTGACAAGAGCTGGCTTATCCTACATATTAAATAAATATGTAGATCAGGCAAAGGCTGCCAATCAAGGATTATTCCCTGAAAAAATGTCCGCCCACGTACTCAGGCACAGCAAGGCCATGCATCTACTACAAGGTGGGGTTAACTTGATTTATATACGTGATTTTCTAGGCCATTCATCAGTCACGACAACAGAAATTTACGCAAGGTCAAACCCGGAAATCAAAAGAAAAGCGATTGAGGAGGCAAGTCCTAGAGTGCTTCCAAAAGAAAAATTTTCGGCGAAGGAAAAAGAGGACTTGTGCGAGTGGCTAAAAACGATAATCTAATTTTATTATGTGAAGTTGGATCACCTGAAAAGTTCGTATTTATTGGCATTCAGCATTCAACTTTACATAATATTTCACTTTACATAAGACGAGCTGGGGTACATCCTTTTTTCCAAAGAAGGAGCGGAATTACTCTTCCAGGTTCTTGCCGAGCGCTATGAAAAGGG
>WFRY01000076.1 GCA_015486315.1 Desulfobulbaceae bacterium | reverse complement strand
CTGAGTTATGCTGTTTCAACCTTTGCCGTCGAGGTTGCGCCACGGATTTCAGATCGTGAGATCGTTGAAAAGCTTGTCCGATTGGAGGCTGGACAGGTTGCGTTGCGGTCAGAGATGAAGGCAGGTCAGGCTGCTCTTGGTCAAAGGATTAGTGATCTTCACTTAGAGATGAAGGCAGGTCAGGCTGCTCTTGGTCAAAGAATTAGTGATCTTCGCTTGGAGATGAAGGCAGGTCAGGAGGCTCTTGGTCAAAGGACTACTGATCTTCGCTTAGAAATGAAGGCTGGTCAGGATGCACTGCGCTCCGAAATGAAGGCTGGTCAGGATGCACTGCGCTCCGAAATGAAGGCGGGCGATGATGCCCTTGGCAAAAGAATGGATGATTTACATTCGATGATGCTGACGATGTTCGGGACTATGGTGACTTTGATTGTTGCTCTTTTTGCCTATATTGCCTGGGATAGGCGCACAATGTTAAAGCCGGTTGTTGAACGACTTGATCATCTTGAGCGAGAGGTTTTGCTGGATCTTGATATCGGAAATAAGGATGGCTCTTTGTTGACTCGCCTTGTGTTGGTAATGAGGGAACTGGCCAAGGATAACGAGAAAGTCGCAGCCGCTCTTCGCAGTTTTTCTTTGCTTTAAAAAACGGTAACTTCTCAATTAGTGGTGACAAGTTCCTGTATCTTACTTATGGCAGACATAGTAAATGAGCAACCATTCTGCCCATATAATTAGACAGTTTTATACCACGTCATCCCGGTAGGCTTTTAGCCGGGATCCAGAAACATTGCTATTACCTGGATCGAAGTCTACGCTATCTCCGGCTAAAAGCCTGCCGGAATGACGAAACGGATTGTCCAACTTTGCTCTAAATGCCTATAAAAGCATTATTCATGCAGTGTTGATCAGGTTGGTTTTACGAGGTCTGTATGGGGCCGAAGTCTACGCTATCTTCGGCTGACAATATGCCGGAATGACGGATTTACAAGTAATTTCGGTCGTCATCCCCGAATGTAGTTATCGGGGATCCAGGAGTCTTACCATCAGTTTTTGAGAAGTTACTGAAAAATCACGTCAAATTCGTTTGCCGTAAATGGCAAGATTTCAGCGTGGAGATTTATCGGTCATCAGGCATCAACTTCACGCCAGTCTGCCTGCACAAGATTACGTTTTTTGCTGCTGAAGATCAACCCCACTTCATATAAGCCTTTTCCCGGCTCATTCCTGTATTTTTCGCTGTAGCCTTGTTCCCGAATTTGTTCCAGGGCCGGATTAATAGTGGATTGCTGCGGGTTGTCGTCCTCTCGTTCCAGTTTTATTTCAATAACGTAGGTATACCCCTCCAGCTTGATGGTCATGTCAACCTGGCCATGGTTGGATATGTCTTCCGGGATAATGGTGGCATTTAAGCTGGCGAAAAAGGCGTACAATACGCTTGCGTAATATCCTTCTGTCTGCGGTAATTCATTGTTTGTAAAATTGCGCCAGGGAATTCCTGCAAATAGCCGCTTTATGACTGCGGTCAGGCCTTCAAGATCACCGCTTTTCAGGGTGTCGTACAGATGTGTCTGCAGGCCTAATTTTTCATTGACGAGATCTGTATATCCGTCAATCAGCTGGTCACTCAAGGCCAGTCGTACTTCCTGGTTTGGTACTTTTAATTTGAAGATGAAGCGCATCAAGTGGGTGCGGGTGCTTTCCACTGTTAAATAGCCGCTTTGGAACAACAGGGTGACAGGGTTGATTCTATCGATGTCAAAAGAATCCAGAATTTCTTCACTAACCTCCAGGTCTTCAAGACCAGGCAGAAAATAACGCTTCTGTTGAAACAATTTTATCAGGAAACTGGGACTGCCGGTCTCAAACCAGTAATTGCGGTAGAGATGATTTTCGCTGAGAAACAATAAAATATCATAGGGGTTATAAACGGATTCACCTAAGAAACCATACCCGTTGTACCAGCGCTTGAGTTCCTGCCAATCAACCCCTGCCAGGTGTTCGGCAAAAGTTGTTTCCAGATCCTTTTGCGTGTAACCGCATATTGTAGCAAATCTGCTGCTCAGGGTGATGTCTTTTAGTTGATTTATCCCTGAAAACAGACTCACCTTACTGAACTTGCTCACTCCGGTCATGAAGGCAAAATGAATATGCTCATCCTGACCTTTCATGACTGAATAGAGATTCTTTACACCATCACGCATCTCAGCTGTTACTGCCGGATGCTCGATATTATCAAGGATGGGTTTGTCATACTCATCGACGAGGATTACCACCCGTTCGCCATATTTTTTATGGGCTTGACGGATTAATTCTTTGAAACATCCGGAGATACGACTTGATTCACAATGGACTCCCAGGCGTTGCTGATTTTCTTTTAACAGATCATGTATAGTGCCATCCAGTTCCGCCCGGTTACGCAGCACACCGCCTGCAAAATCAATTCTTATGACCGGGTGGCGTCTGGACCAATCCCATTTGTCATGGATATACAGATTGTGGAAAAGGTCTTCATTTCCCTCGAACACCTCTTTCAAGGTATCAAGAAACAGGCTCTTGCCGAAACGACGCGGGCGGGAGAGAAAATAGTACTTGCCGCCTGATATCAGTTTTGGAATAAAACTGGTTTTGTCCACGTAGGCACAGCTGTCCTCAATGATTTGACGCAGGTTCTGGATGCCTATGGGTAATTTTAACATTTTTTATGAAGCTCCGTTTCCTGTTCCTGCTTTATTGTCATCCGGGAGCGATAGTGGTTGAATTAATGGAAAACCTCATCAAGCTTATCAGCCGTTAACAGGCGGAGCGACCATTTTTCCAGGGTTTCTATGTCGGCATGATCCATTTTCTCTTTGGCCCAGTTGGGTAAAGCGCCAAAGCGGTGAATGAG
>WFRY01000075.1 GCA_015486315.1 Desulfobulbaceae bacterium | reverse complement strand
TAAGCGCACCTTGCGGTTTGCTCACTCACTGCATCAGTGAGATACGACGGATCTCCCGGGGTGAACACACGTCTTTCTGTACGTGAGCGCCGAGTATACGCACCTGATCCTTAAAAGATGGATAGAGGACTTAAGACTGTGTCGAAGTCTCCGCTTATCTGCGCCCTGGTCCCAATCAGATTCGCCTAACTCGATTTCTGTACGTCGCCCCGTACATTCGCGTCACTTTTCCGTAGAAAAGCAGCCTCCTTCAGAGCAACCGTTACCGGGTACCCCTTGCACTAACGCTACACCCTTCGCCTTCATCAGGCTGGGTCTGGGACTTGCTCATATAGCCCGAGTTGCTATGATGAACTCACCCTTAAGAACGTGTGCCGTGCCCGGTATCAGCTGAGCGAAGTGTTCGATCAGCTCGGGCCGTTCGCTGTAAAAAATTATCCTCCGAGTTGACAAACGTAACCGGTCTGGTTACAATCGTAAATATGATCAAATCTTTCAAGCATAAAGGTCTTGAGGTCTTTTTCTATACTGGCAAGAAAAAAGGAATTAGACCAGAGCAAGCCAATAGGCTTGAAAGGATATTGGATCGCCTGAATGCGGCAAATGACATAAAAGATATGAATTATCCCGGCTCAAATTTGCACCCGCTAACGGGCGACAAAAATGGACAATATGCTGTAACCGTCTCAGGAAACTGGAGAATATTTTTCGAGTTCATTGACGGGGATGCATACATCGTTGACTATGACGATTATCATTAATGAGGTGACATTATGAAGAGAATGAACAGAAAACCAACTCACCCGGGGGTAATCATAAAAGAAGATTACTTAAAACCATTATCTCTAACAATTACAGAGTTATCGTCAACTATTGGTGTATCAAGAAAAACATTGTCGAAAATTATTAATGGAAGAGGTTCTGTTACTCCCGACATGGCTCTAAGGTTATCACGAGCTTTTGACACAACCCCTCTCTTTTGGTTGAATTTGCAAAAACATTATGAGCTTTGGCAAGCAGAGCATGTTTCCAAAGAATGGCAATTAATTAAACCGTTTCCGCCACAGCTGTTACATGCAAACGGGTAGATTATCCCAAAATTTAACGAAAAGTGATTGATTTTGGTAATCTTGCATAGATACCTCCTCCTTGAGACTTCCCTTCCAAAAACTCTCAAGAAGGAGGTTATAATTCCTTTATCCAGGAGCCTCAAGGATGAGGTATTTCACGCCTGACCGGCAAAGCCTATTAGGCTCGCACCGGCGGAGCTGGTGGTTTTATCTGCAGAATAAAAGGAAACCATCGGCAATATCAAACACTCCGAAGACGTGTAATGTTTAACCTTCTTCCTTATTCTAAGTACCCTGTTATAGCCATAAATGGAAAAATTGGAACAAATAGCATCTCATGGCAGCTATAGCGGCATGCCCCTGTCTGCGCCATTATTTCCTGTCGTTTTGTTGCTATTGTAAAAAATTTGCCAGTTAAATTTTGTATCGCCCTGCTCTGCCTTGTCGGCAATGTGGCCTTATATGGCATATTCTGTTTTCGCTTCATATGTTCGGAGTCTCCTGCGAAACATACCCGTGCACAGGCTTCCTTCAGCCCCTGCCTCACGGGTAACACCCTTGCCATCGACTGGTAATTTTGCTACGTTGCACGACGTTACATGGAACATTTACAGGGGACTTTAACACCATGAGTTCAGGCCCATGCCGGGCGTACACAGCCGTATGCACACGGACAGCAAAAATCGCTGCTCGTTCCCCAGTCTGCTGATCGCTGCCGCAGATACGATCGCTATGCATTACACCTTAAAACGTGTAGTATCCCTGCGTATTGCATTGGTGTACACCTTTACCAGAAAACCGGCCCTGTCGGTTTATTCTCAACAGTGATCAATCAACAAACCGTTATGACCAGAGACGAATTAAAGGATAAAATACTTACGGTGCTGGTGGACGATTTTGAGTTCGAGAAGCCGGGCCTGGACGACAACCTGCGTGATGACCACGGCTTTGACAGTATCGACGCCATTGAGCTGCTGGGTAAGATCGAACTGATGCTCGGTTTTTCCCTGAGCCGGCAGGAAAAAGAAAAGGCCATGTCTATCCGCACCATCAACGACATCCTTGATTACATCCAGCAGATTCAGTCTTCCCACCGGGAGTAACCCCGTCCAGCCATGACACGCCGCGTTGTAATCACTGCCTGTTCAGCCATCACCCCCATCGGTTACGGCAAGGACGACATCATTGCCGGCCTGCGCCAGGGAAGATCCGGCGTAAAGCCCCTGCGCGACGACGGCCTGCTGACCGGCCATATCCACTCCCGGGTGTTCGGCACTGTAGATTACCCCATAGACTACGGATTCAAACGGCAGTACCGCAAGACCATGGGACCGGTGGCCTTCTACGCCTGCCAGGTGGCAAAGGACGTGCTGAAACAGTCCGGGCTTGATCAGGAGTTCATCACCTCGGGCAGGCTTGGCGTGGCGTTCGGTTCCACCCACGGCAGCCCCACCGTGCAGCGCAATATCTATAAGACCTTTTTCAACAACCTGGATGAAGAATTCTCCTCCATCGGCGCGGTGGACTATCTCCGTTCCATGGTCCATACCACTGCCGTAAACATCACCAGGATGTTCGGCATCACCGGCAGGGTAATTGCCTCGTCAACCGCCTGCACCACCTCCAGCCAGGCCATCGGCTTTGGCTACGAGATGGTCAAATACGGCATGCAGGATGCCATGGTCTGCGGCGGAGCCGATGAGTACGACACGACAACAGTTGCTGTTTTTGATAACCTGCTGGCCTGTTCCGTGGACTTTAACGACCAGCCGGAGTGTACGCCCCGCCCCTTTGACACCCGTCGTGACGGACTGGTCGTGGGTGAAGGCGGCGGCGCCGTACTGCTTGAGGAGTATGAGTCGGCCAGAAAACGGGGTGCGACCATCCTGGCCGAGGTCATTGGTTTCGGCTGCAATAACAACGGCGGCGATCTTATCC
>WFRY01000074.1 GCA_015486315.1 Desulfobulbaceae bacterium | reverse complement strand
ATGAGCACCTATGTTGTAATACCCCCGGCGCTGTAACTACTCACAGGGTGCCGTAGATTTTCGTGGCTAGTCCGGCGCCGCGTATACGTCATACGTAAGCCGGGCTGGACGCGGAAATATGCGGTGCCCTGTGAGTAGTTACAATAAATGAACAAAACGCGTTCCAGGGGAATAGTAATGAAAAAATTACGGTACAAAAAGACGTTCCACCACATCATGAACCGTACGCACGGTGTGAACCTGCATACCCGGCGTCTCCCCCGCCTCCAGCCGGCGGTTACTGGATTCAGGCATGAGAAAGGTTTTAAAACCCAGGCGCCGGGCCTCGCGCAGGCGCATTTCCATCTGGCCCACACCCCGAATCTCTCCGGCCAGTCCCACCTCGCCGCAGACCACTGTGGTTGGATCGACAACCTTTTCATACAGACTGGAGAGCAGGGCCACAATAACCCCCAGGTCCAGGGCCGGTTCGTCAATACGGATACCGCCGGCAATATTTAAGAAAATATCATGATCAAAAAGAGTTACGCCGATCTTTTTTTCCAGCACTGCGGTGAGCAGCGCCAGCCGCTGGGGATCGGCACCGATTGCCGTGCGCCGTGCCGTTCCCAGGCTGGACGGGCTGACTAATGCCTGCACCTCCACCAGAATAGGCCTGGTTCCCTCTACACTGGGCATGACCACGGAGCCGGGCACGTTCACAGGACGCTCGGCAAGAAACAGGGCCGATGGATTATCCACCTCTGCCAGTCCGCTCTCCTTCATCTCGAACACACCGATCTCATTGGTGGAACCAAAACGATTTTTAACCGTTCGCAACACCCGGAACACCTGGCCCCGGTCCCCCTCGAAATAGAGGACAGTGTCCACCATATGTTCCAGTACCCGGGGGCCGGCAATGGCACCGTCCTTGGTGACATGACCGATCAGGATAATGGGCAGGCCGCTGTTTTTGGCAAGCGACACCAGCAGAGAGGTCGACTCCCGCACCTGCGTAACGGAACCGGGCGCGGAACCAGTCTCTTCACTATACATGGTCTGGATGGAATCTACTGCAAGAAAGGCGGGCTTAACCTCTTCAGAGAGGGCGATAATGGCCTGGACCGAATTTTCGGTTGCAATAAAAATATTACTGCTCTGTACCGCCAGTCGGTCAGCCCGCATGCGGATCTGGCCGACTGATTCCTCACCGGTAACATAGAGTACTTTATGCTTTTGCCGGGCCAGGGCCGCCAGCAGTTGCAGGATGAGTGTTGATTTACCAATGCCCGGGTCACCGCCGATGAGCACCATGGAACCGGGAACAATCCCGCCCCCCAGCACCCGGTCCAGTTCACTGATACCGGTGACAAGCCGCATGGGCTCTTCCCCGCCCTCCCCGACCAGAAGATGAACTTCGGCCACGGTTTTTCCGACGCGAATCTTCCGTTTTTTCTGCTCGGACAAAGTGTCCCATTCACCGCAATCAGGACAACGCCCCAGCCATTTACGGCTTTCATAACCGCAGCTGCTGCAGACAAAGAGGAGTTGTTCCCTGGCAGCCATGATATGAAGAAAAAGAAAAGGCCCGGCAGCCTAATCCCGTCCTGAAGCAGGCTGCAGTTCCTGCCGCAGTTTACTCAGTTCCTCGTTCATGAGGGTCTGCAGGCTGTCGACCTGTTGGGCAACGGCAGTAGAAATTCGCTGATCAAAATCCTGTGTCTCGGATGAAACAGCTGAGGACACTTTCCCGGCCAGCTCTTTTAAGGCAGCCGTTTCCTGCTCCACCAGGGTAGCGGTTTCTCCAATCTGCTCCTGCACCAGTTTAAGCAGTGATGAAGATTGACCGGCATGGGCGGACTTTTTCATCGACAGTTCATTGACCATGTCAAGATAACACTGCTGCTGCCAGTCCAGCACTTTCTTCATTTCTGCTGAGGCAATGGACAGGCGCTGGTCATCAGCTTTATCCCTGGTAAGAATATCTTCGTATGCCTTCCACAGCTCTTCAATCAAGGTAAATGCCCTGAGATCGGACCGAACCCGCAGGGCATCTACATGCCTGGCAACGGTATCCATGGCCATTAACAGCAAACCCGCTGTAGCGTCATCACTATCCCCCTCCAGACGCTCGGCAAGAGCAGCGAGCAGCTCTTCCATCACAGAATCAGATATTTCCATCTCAAGGCCTGCAACACCCGCACGAAGTTTTTTATCAACCGGACGTGGCAACTCTATCGTCATTTATTTACCTCTGCTCACTCATTTAATATTATCAGCAATTCCACACAGCCTGTTCTATTCTGAGGAACAAGCCATCAGGGTTCGATCAGACATAACTTTGTAGAAATGTATAAACAATGTGAAGTTATTTTTGATTGCACCCTTAACCGGATTTTTTTCATTGCCCCCGCGGCAACCCGAGAAAATTACAGCTTAAGACAGGAACAGGTTTCTGCCAACAAAAAAACTCTACCATAGAGTGAAGTGTGCCAGTGAAAACAAACAGGGAAAAATCAAGACAGAAATTGAATGCGAAGCTCGTTATTGAAACAACACGGATACCAAACCGGTCGCTCCTGAAAATAACGTCTCTCTGGGGATGCGGTACTGTTTATGACCTACGGGCAGTTACCTGCGTCATCGTATATACGGACTGACGACCTGTCCTGCCCCTTTGCTCAGCCTTTTTTGCCACCTTCCTTCATGTTCTTCAACAAGGGAAAAAATTCCCTGAGTCCCTCCAGTAATAAACCAGGTACGCCACAGATCAGCACCATTAGAATAATCAACATGATCCAGTCTAACATAGCAGGCCTCCCGACACCTATACACGATTCAAGCATATGTACATAATTATTATGTCATATAGTTGAATAAAACACCAGAAGTTTTACGCATGAAAATAAATATCCTTTATTTTCAGTTGGTAACACCCCTCAATGTAACTTCTCAATACGTAGTGACAAGTTGCTGTATCTTCCATTATGGATCGAAGTCTACACTATCTCCGGCTAACAACATGCCGGGATGACGGAATTGCAGGCAATTACGATCGTCATCCCCGAATGTAGTTATCGGGGATCCAATCGTTTTACCACCACTTATTAAGAAGTTACCCTTCAATCACGAATTTCCCCAGGAATCATGCCCCATATTCAAGACGATAGCGACAAAATTCGAAACATCTCCATTCGTATCACCAGATACGCCACAGGCCGACAAAGGCGACAGCAGCACTGATTATCAGCACAAGACTTATCAACCTCATTACCAGTAACGGCACCATAGCTATATCGATATCTTCCATTCTAACCATGAAATGGCGATAACGCCAGGCTGCGAGAAAAAAAGCAACACCACTGAAAACAATAAAGGTGATGGATATTGCATGAATTCCCCAGAGCGGGATAGCCTCCAGCAAAAACTTTTCAACTGCCAGTCCTGCAATCAGGGAGGATATTCCAGTGCGGATCCAGGCGGCATAGGTCCGCTCGTTGGCAAGTATAGTCCGGTCCAGTGCAAGATTTGTACGGTTGGGTTCAACTTCATTCCGGATATTATTTTTTCGGCCCATTCACCTTTCCTTCCATGAAGAATACATTTATTTTTTAACCCTCTATTGTATTTCGGTAACTATTCAGGGGCCTTAGATTCGGAGTCTTCGCTTACCTGTTCATTGAAGACTGTGAAGCGTACTTGTGCTACTCGAGCAGGCTTAAATAGGCGAAGAGGTAAGCGCAGACTCCGTGAGGTGCTCCTGAATAGTTACGTTTTTTCTACTTTGAACAGATGACCGGGAAGGAGAAGTTCTACAGTGGTTCCCCTGCGCCGGTTGCTGATCACCCGGATCTCACCCCGGTGTTCGTTTATGATCTGCCGTACGTAGGGCAGCCCCAGACCTGTCGCGCCGTCTCTGGTTGAATAAAATGGTTCAAAGATGTGCTGCAGTACATGTTTGGGAATACCCGGACCATTGTCTTCAATGCGGGTCAGTAATCCTTTGGGGGTAAGTTCCGTCAGTATGTTGATCTGATCGCCTGCACTGCAGGCTTCAATACCGTTGCGCAGCAGGTGCAGCAGGGCAGCCTTCAGATACTGCTGATTCCCCTGAAAATGAAGCATGGCAGCTGAGGGTTGAAAGTTGATCCGTATTCCCTTTTTTTCAGCCTCCGGCCTGACGACTTCAACCGCATCCGTAAGCAACGCATTTAACTCAAGGGTTTTAAAATGTTCCCGGGCTGCCAGCTGCATATTCTCAAACTTGGCAACAAGTAATTCAAGCTGCTCAATCTGCTGCTTTATTTCCCGACGATACCCCTCACCGGGCAGTGAATCGTCAGCGGCAGCTCTGTTCAGCCTGCGAAGCATTCCTCCGATGATCATGACAGGATTTCTTATCTCATGGGCCAGGTTAAGTGCCATCTCGGCCCTGGTTCGGTCCGACACCACGGATTCAATATCCTTATTCAGGGACAGCAACTGCCGACTGGTCGTTTCAATCTTTGCCCGGTCGCTGGTCATGCGATTCATAAACACCAGGACATTACGAAAAAACAGAGTCACGGCAAAAATAACCACAAAGGCAACCGTATTCAATCCACCCGACAGCGGTGCAATCCAGGTCCAGATCTCAGAATGCCCTGAAAACAGCAGCAGATGCTTGACCAAATGACCTGCTGAACGAAAAACGCAGAATGCAAACAGAGCCGAGATCAGCCATAACAGATAGGTATTCAGGGCGTCTTCAGGATCTCGTCTGTACAGGATCGTGACCTTTCGCATACAGAGCCAGGAGAGGAAAAGCATGGCCAGACTGCCGGCAATGTCAAGCACCCAGAGAGGATAAAGAGAGACATGGATCATCGGGAGTCATCCCCCTGTGCAGTGGGGTCTGTAGACTGTCCCGTCATCCGCTTCAAGGCAAGATAGATAAAAATCAATGCCGGCACACAGAGAAGATGATCCATTTTAAAAAGATAAAAGAGCACATCAACAGGTGCGTGCAGATCAAGAATTGACTGCAGTCCGGTACTGCCCCTGCTGAAATCAGTCTGCGGAATCAACTCTGTTAAAATATGCCCTAAAAATGCCCAACCATTCCACAGGGCAAAGAGAATTGCACCGATGGACATGAAATGCCAGGCGTGTTCATCGGCAAGCCTGGACCTCCGGATTCGCATGGCAAAACCGACCATGGCCGTGGCAAAAAGAATATGACCTATCTGATGAACATACAATCCCTCGGGGGCGCCATGGGTCTGAATGGCATGCGCTGATTCCGGGAAGGTGGTGAGCAAAACAGCTACAGCAGGGACCGTATACAAAAAGACATTCTTTTTCATGGCATAAATAATAATTATTTCGATCTGATAAAGCAACTTAAAAACCGATTATCAAGCAGATATTAATCGACTACCGTTTAGTATACGCCAAAACCGGGTCCAATTGAACAGTAAATCTCAAAACAAAGATCATGGTGCCCATAGACAACGCTTTGCAGAAAAGATGCCCTTAACAATTGCACATAAAGTGACTATATTAAAATAATATCTCATTAGAGAGGACCATCCACAACATTTTCGAACTCTGACATCCGGTGATTTCCGGTACGGGAGAAACTGTTTATGAAGATTGTCATCCTCGGGGCCGGTGCCATCGGCAGATTATTTGGCGTATTCTTTGGCAGGGGCGGACACCAGGTCATACTGGTTGATCCTGATCAGGAAGTTGTCGATACCCTGAATAAACAGGGCATAGGGTTCATGGAGGCGGGCGGCATTGACCCTGAAGCAGTCAACTATGTTCAGACAACAGCGGTACATCAGGCCGCAGATATTGAAAGCTGTGATCTGGTGCTCTTAGCGGTAAAATCTTTTGATACACTCTCCGCCGTCCAGGCAGCACAACATCTAATCACCCCGATCAGTCCGGTTGTTACCCTGCAGACCGGTCTCGGTAATATCGAACAGCTCGAACGGGTTGTCGCTCGTGACAATATCATAGGTGGATTCACCTTTATGGCCGCAACCGGCCTCGGTTCCGGTATTGTCAGACTGGGAGGCACAGGTAAAACCTACCTCGGAGAACTGGATGGTCGGACAGGCACACGGCTGCAAACCGTATGCTCAACCTTCAGCGACAGCGGCCTGGAATGCTCATCGGTGCAGAGGATTATCGGACGGCTGTGGTGCAAGGTAATAGTCTTTTCCGCCATCAATGCCGCGACCTCGATCCTGCAGGTGAAAAACGGACAACTCCTGGACAGCATGGAATCAATCACCCTGCTCAAACGCCTTATTGACGAGGGGAGAAAGGTCGCAGAGACACAGGCCATTGACCTGGTCTTTCATGACCTGTATCAGCTGCTCTTTGATGCCTGCAGAAGAACCGAGCAGAATATTTCGTCCATGCTCCAGGATATCCTTGCAGGGAAGCAGACGGAAATTGATGCCCAATGCGGAGCCCTGGTTAAACTGGGTGAGCAGGCAGGTATTCCTACCCCAACCCAGCAAACTATGCTCGAACTGGTGCAGTTGATCAGTAAAAAACACCATGATTCCATGGCCTGAACACTGCTGCCATGCCCAAACGTGACGGGGGATACACATGAATGACTGGAGAAATGTTCTCATCGCCGTGGATGATACACCGACCTCGGAAAATGCTATAACATACACAGCTGATATCATAGGAAAACTGGAGGCTGCTCAGGTATGCCTGCTCCATATCTATCCTGAACCGCCGCCCGGCTACTACAGTTCCGGCAAATCACTGGATGACTATCGCCGGGAAAAAGAAGAAAAAGCTGCCGGCTTCATCAAGCGGGCAAAAGATATCCTGCTTCAGTCCGGTATTACCAGACAATCCATCATCACCATGTTTCACATGGCAGATCACGCCACCATCAGCCAGGCCATTCTCGACATCCAGACAGAGGGCGGCTACGGCACCGTTATTGTCGGCAAACGCGGGGTCTCCAAGGCGGAGGAATTCCTGTTCGGCTCCATCTCAAGCGCCCTTGTCCACCACAGTAAAGACTGTACTGTCTGGGTTGTAGGATAAACCATGGCTGCCACCATTGACTCTCTGCCCCAGGAAATCCGTGACCGGCTGCGCGAGCACCGGGTTACCCGAAGCATGCGCCGGGCATCACGTGTTTTTTTTGATACCACCAGTTTTACCTCCATTGACTACGGTGACATCATCTATGTCGACAACTGTTACTTCCTGGTCACCGGCTACACAAAGGAGGGGAGATTCGGGGTTGATGATCAGGTAAAGCCCTGGGTGCCGAGGGTGGAAGATCTGGCCACCGGGGACCGACAGATCCTGAAACTGGTTTTTCATGAAACTTTTGACATCACCATGGGCCAGTTCACCATTTCCTACTATCGCAATCCGGAAAAGGAGGCACGAATCCTGGAAATGTTCCAGGATCATCCACGCTTTATGCACGGCAGGGCAGCCCTTGATGAAGCAGGCAACCTGGTCCGCATCCTGGACATCATCAACGGACGTCGCCTGGATAAGTTTATCCATCGCAACGGGACGGATCATGAGGAATATTTTCACCAGGAACTGCCGGAAATACTGAAACAGTTTCTGGAATGCGTCCAGGCCATCAGCCTGCTGCATCACAACGGGTTCCGGCATGGTGACATCCGGCGCGATCATATTTTTGTGGAACGAAAAACCGATTTGTTCCGCTGGATCGACTTTGACTATGACTACTACATGCCGGAAAAACCCTTTGCCGTCGACCTGTACGAACTGGGCAACTTATTGATGTATCTTGTTGTGCGGGGCAACTTTCATCCCCGGGAAATCATGGCAGACCCGACAATGGGTGAAAAGGTCCTCAACACCATTACACCGGGTGACTATGCCCTGCTGTCAAAAAACAGGATCGTCAATCTGCAGAAACTCTTTCCCTATATTCCCACAGAGCTCAACAATATCTTTCTCCACTTTTCACTGGGCACAGAGGTTTTTTATGATACCGCAGATGAAATAGCACAGGACCTGGCAGCCGCCCTGCCAAAGATCGTGTGATCATAATCAACTGGAAAGTTGTCAAAAAAGAGGATCTGATATATCCCCAATGGTGTATTGATGAGTTTCAGCTCTTAAAAAAAGAACATCCGACCGTGTACCAGGATATTGTGAATATAGGTATAAATTACGAATAAATCGAACCCCGTCTTGAAGGGGCGAACAACTGGAGAATAAAATCGGAAAAGTGATCCGACCTGTTTTATGGTTTAGCACATTGTATGGTTTTGTCCAAGAGGACAACCCGGCGTGCTGTACTTTCTCGCCCCTCATCCAACTCCAGTCCCTCAGCGCTTTAAAAACCCGACTCTCTGAAGTATTATGACTGCACCCGCCCGGGCAGGAGCAGAATAAAGGGTATTCCGACCAGACCTGCAGCAGCACTGACCAGGTAGGCTGTCTGCAGGCCGCTCCGGTCGGCGATCAGACCGATGAGCACAACCACTGATGATCGGGCCAGAAAGGCGATCATCATGAATATACCGTTGGCTGCTGCCGGACTGTCCCCTGCATGTTCCTGGACCAGAGCCAGCATGACCGGGGTGGTGGAGAGCAGCATAAATCCGCAACTGAGCAGAGCAAGGAAACGCAGCCAGTCCCCGCTGTAGACAAAGAGCAGTACACTCAGCGGTGCGCCCACCAGTGAAATAAACAGCATTCGCCGCCGTCCAAGATAATCGCTGAACGATCCCGCCAGCAACACTCCTGCCACGCCGGCGACCTCAAACAGGGTCAAAGCCACACCGCCCTGCCAGATATCTCCGGTTTGACTCTGAATAAAAACGGGCAGAAAGGCAGTCATGGAACCGTGCATGAAACTCCTTGCCAACAAGATGACGGTCAGGGGCAGCAGGATATGACGCATGTCGGCAAAGGTCGCAGCAAGCGACGTCTGTCGCCTGCTGTTGTGAAAGGCCAGGTTAACGCCCCGAAAGCGCCGGTATAAAATCCCTGAAGCAGCTATCCCCACCACCATAACCGGCCAGAACCCTTCAAGGCCCATCAGGGCAACCAGGGCAACGGCGGTCAGTGGCCCCACCGTGCGGGCCAGTTCTCCGCCGGTCATAAAAAAGCTCATACCTCTGCCGGTTTTTGCACCCGCCATCCGGGCTATCATTACCGGGGCCGGTACATGGAACATGGCAATGCTGATTCCGGCAATAAAGAGCAGAATCAGCAGCACGCCGTACGATGGAGCCAGCCCGATCAAACTCATGGGCACTGCCGTCAACATGGGAGCCAGGATGACGAAATAACGGAGACTGACCCGATCCGCCAGTTGACCGATAAAGGGATTCAGCAGGGCAGGCAGCTGCATGACGGCAGACAGAAAACCAGCCTCCGTCAGGGACATGGACAGTTTTTCAATCAGCAATGGCAACAGCGGGGCCAGAAAAGAGGAGTACACGTCATGGACAAAATGGGCGAGTGAAAGCAGGAGAATTTCAGCCGCCTGAAATGGTGTTTGCTGTTGCCTCATATCTTTGAGCTGATCATCTGATAATGGGCCTGACGCTGTTTTCCGGGCAGGGCAAGAAAATCGTTGACCTCCCGGAGCATATCTGCACGGTCCTCCTTGAGGTATCCACTGACGGTAATATAGTTATTGGCATGATCACAGAGAAAAAAGGTGTTCAGCGACTTGAGCTGCCCAAGCAGCAACTGGACCTCCAGTACGGTTCCCTCCGGACTCTGCGGGACAAAAGAGCCGTCGCGAACCTGCTGCCGGAGCGGACATGCATTGTCCGTCCCCTCACCATAGAGCCATAACCGGCGCAGACGGATAAACTCAGGTTCTATCCTGTTGATGATCGCGGCTGTGGCTGTAACATGCTCCTGCCAGCGATCCCGGCCGCCGAGACCAAGCAGTACGTAACAGGAAATCTCAATACCGGCTTCATGCAGCCAGTCGGCAACAGCGACGACCATTTTTTCAGACTGCCCCTTACGCTGAAACTGAAGAATCTGCGCATCGCCGGACTCAAGCCCCAGGTGGATCCGGTTCAAGCCTGCCCCGGCCAACCGGTCTATATTGTCCCGGCCCAGTTTATACAGAGTCGAGAACCGGCCGTAACAGGTCAGCCGCTGAACAGGTACAACCCTGCGCAGATAGCGCGCGGCATTAACAAAGACATCCATACCGACAGCCAGCGGGTCGGCATCTCCGAAAAAAGCTGTTTCCGCGTCGGGCTGTCGCAGGCCCAGCTGATCAATGTCACCAGTGATCTCTTCCAAAGAGCGACGGGAAAAATCCGGCTGCCCCATGGATGGATAGATACCGCAGAAACGGCAGCGGTTCCAGTTGCAGCCCCGGGTTATGCGGACAAGGAGACTGCGCCACTCGGACGGAGGTCGGATAATCAGGGATTCAGGGGTTCGGTTCAAGGTTGGGGATTTTTGAATCATGGCTTAAGGGGATACACCGAAATATCAGCCTGCTCCAGAAACTTACGGGTTTTACTGCAGATCGGAGCCGATGTTTTAAGGATTACCTGCAGGTCGGGCTGCCCTTTGAGTATCTGCGCTTTTTTATCCACTATTTTTCTGCCATCCGCCATGATGATTCGGCTCTTACGGTCCATGACCAGGGCAAGGGTTGCATCATCCACCTGCTCCAGAACCGTTCTTGCATGCAGTCCAAATTTTTTAGCATCAACCCTGTTCATGGGCACTTCTCCTTCAGGTTTAAGGGCTGTTCCTCAAAAAGCATCTTTCAGCAGAGTGGTTTTATGATACTTCATTACCCCACCCTCCTGCTGCGGCTGAAATGCCGCCAGGCAGGAACCGGATTTCCCGAGGCCAAGTATATCCACAATACCCGGGGACAGCTGCAGAAAACTGGCCTGCTTGAGAAACTCCACCCGGGAGCGGTAATCAAAAACTCCTTCCATATTCTGCGGCAGCTCCAGGCGCAGTCGATTACGGATATCCGCCTGGGTACAGGGAGCCAGATACTCCGGCAGGGTGCGATGGCCGCAGCGCAACCAGTCATAGCGCAGAAAATCCAGCAGCAGAGTACGATCCGGCTGTTTTTGAAACAGTTCAAAGAGCATCCGATTCATCAGTTTATGGGTCCGGGCCAGCTGAAAAAATCCATGTCTGCGGCAGTGCTGCTGCAGTCGACGGAAAAAAACATACGGCTCTTCGCTGCCTGTCAACAGATACTGCCACAGGGAACGAAAAAAACGGTTATTAAAAAACGATTCCACGGTTTCACAAAACTCACGCAGATCGCTCAACGCAGCATGCCCGAGCCAGCGGGTTGCCAGCACCTCATAGGGAGGTTCGGAGCAGAAGATAAGCCCGAACTCTGCTGCCCGTTCGGCCATCTCGGTACCGGGCAGTACCTTGAGCACCCCTAACTGAATATAATGGGGAGCAAACATGAACACCTGGTTAAATGACTGCCTGAAACTCTCTTTTGTTTCATGGGGCAGACCCAGGATCAGATCCACATGCAGATGAATGGTATCCAGGGCCGCAAGACTACGGATATTCTCTCCTGCCTGTTCCAGGTCCATCTGCCGGTTCACTGCAAGAAGAGTCCGGGGATTGCAGCTCTGAATTCCTATCTCAAACTGAAACAGATCACAGGGAACTGCGGCTAAGAACTCAAGCATCCCGTCTGTAAAGCGATCCGGTGCAATCTCAAAATGACATTTAACCCCGGCTGCATGTTGCACCAGAAACTGCCAGACAGCAAGGGCCCTGGCCGGATCATCGTTAAAGGTACGGTCAACGAATTTGATAATCATCGGATGCGCCGCAATGAGCTCACGCAACTCCTGTTTGACCGTTGCCAGAGGCTTATGCCGCACGCCTCTGGAGACAGAGGAGAGACAGTAAGAACAGAAAAAAGGGCAGCCCCGGGACGACTCATAATAGAGCTGCCGATTTTTAAGAGGACCGCTGAAATCCTCCTGCCGGTAGGGCGAGGGAAAGCTGCGGCTCTGCCCTGCCCTGTACAGCGGCTGCAGATTGCCCGCTGCAAGATCATGGTAAAACTGTTCAGTAACTCCTTCGATGTCACCACCTACCACTGAACACTGTTCCGGTAAGTCAGCAAGGGCGGTTGCCTGGGGACCGCCGATAATTATGGGCAGCTCCGGCAGTAACCGTGCAAGGTCGGCAATCAGCCGACGCACATACTGATGATTCCAGATATAGACGGAGAACAGAATTGCCCGGGCAGGCGTTCTGGTGATACGCAGCAGGGTGTCGTAATAGGGATCGTTAATGGTCAGCTGGGTCAGAACAACGGGATGTTCCGGCACATGCTGTTCCAGCGCATTGCGGACATAGAACTGGGCCAGGCAGGAATGGGAATAACGACAGTTAATGCTGATGAGATGAAGCATTGAAGAGTATCAGGTGTCAGCGTGTAAGAGAAACTTTAGTTTTATCCGTGGTTCATCCTCTCATGGAAGGTGTAACAGCCAATACATAGTCGATTCAGCGCTGCCGTTCAATGGCAATAAAGTTGAGGGTCGTGTGAACCGTGAACAGGGGGAAGAGCAGGGCCATGAATAAGATGTTGATAATCGGCACCATGCTGACCAGAGCAGGCAGGATGCCCAGACGAAAGGAGCGCTTGTAATAATCACGGACCCAGTTGATCTTTCGCCCCAGGCTCCAGCGATGCCGGGATGCAGGGTAATCAACAAACATGAGTGCTGAATAAAAGGTGTAGATGAGCAGCACCACTATCTGACCGATCAGGGGGATAAAGTTGGCAAACAGGGCACCGATGGTCACCAGAATACCGAGTGCACCGATCTTGCAGCCTTCAATCAGGTCAATGATAACTCCCCTGACAGTGAATCCTTCATCAAGCTCAAAGGCCTCGCCGAGATAGGTTTTTTCCGTTGCAGTGCTGAGAAATACATACCCGGGCGCGGTCAGGCAGTAGGCCACCAGAAAGGACAGATAAAAGGCAACAATTCTGGTAACGATGAAATAGAGATATTTGAGTATTAACCAGCCCTTGACCACAAACCATCCCCAGACACCACTGAACTCCGGAGGCTGTTGAAAAAAATGACCGGTCAAACCGTTAACAAAATCCAGGGTGCCTATATAGCCAAGCCAGGTCAGCAGCCCGGTCGCAGCAACCAGCATCAGGCTCCAGGCCAGAATACGTATATGTTTCAGAACAAAGGCAATGGAATAGGTAAGGGGCACCCATGCAGGCAGCTGGCGTTGTTTTGATACCGCGTTCATCAAATCTTTCCTACAGAGCAGAAGTAAATACGTGCAGGAGCGGTGTACGCCGCTCCTGCATCACATTAAACGATAATTACAGAATATCCGATTTTAATCCTGCAATTTATCAAAGGCCCGGTCAAGCTTGTACTTGCGCGAGGTAAGATACGCTTCAAGATTACGCATCCTGGTTTCCATGGTTGAAAACCGGTGCCTGATCGTATCCATAGTGCCTGCCGGCGACCGGTGCACCGACTGCCAGAACTCAGTCTCTTCCGGTTCAACAACGATATCCTCCGGCTGATACTTCAACAGGATCAGGGCAGCAAAGTAGCCGATAACTGTCGGTAAAGTAAACATGAACAGGGAAACAACAACCAGAAAACGTACCGCATGCCTGCTGACCCCGAAAAATTTACCAATGCCGGAGCAGACTCCGCCCAGGATGCGATGGTCCCGATCACGGTATAACTTCGATGGATTATATTTTTTTGTATCTGTATTCACTGCCCGTCCCTCCATTGGGGGTGTTTAATATCAAGGATCGTTTCCAGCGATTTGATCCGTTTCTCCATACGGGCCGAGTCCTCCCAGAGCTTCTCAAGGGCGGTTTCGTCCTCTTTTTTCAGGCCGCGCATGGACTTCATCCTAGTCAAATAATGCAGGAGAAGCCAGACCGGCAAAACCACCACCATAAATACGATGGCTATGGCGGTCAGCATGCCGAAAAGCGTTGTAGACATTTTTTACTCCTCTCTTTACAGGCTGCTTTGCAAAATCATGGTTTTCGTCCAAAATCAGGCTCTGCTTACAATAGTACTACAGGCATCTAACGGATATTCCGAGAATAAGATTATCAGCATAACGCAGAGAGTGACCCAAAAGACAATTTTTCACAGCAGCCTAAAACTCAGTCCCGGTCCTGAACCCGCTTCTTCAACTCGGCAAGCTCCTGCTCTATGGTATCCCTGGATGCCAGATCGGCAAACTCGTCTTTAAGCGGACGTTCGCGGCCAAGATCATAGGATTCGACCTGTCCCTCAAGCTGATCCATCTTGCGCTCAATATGTTCAAAGCGGCTCATGGCCTCATAAATACGGTCATCGGAAAGCGATTGCCTGGTCTTCACCCTGGAGGTTGCCGTGTCATGGCGCACCTGCAGGGCCTTTTTGCGTTCCTTGGCCTCGGTCAGCTTGGCCTGCAGCCGCCCGATATCCTCATTGAGCTGGGCCAGCTGGCTGTCAATCTCCTCTGATTCCGCCTCCAGCCGATCAATAAGCTCCTGCAACGTTGCCTTCTCCGCCAGGGCTGCCCGGGCCAGATCTTCACGATCCCGGCGTACGGCAAGCTCGGCCTTCTCAGACCAACCTTGTGCCTCAAAGCGTAATCTGTCAAGACGACGCTGAATTGTTTTTCGGTCGGCAATGGTTTTTGCCGCCGTGGTACGGACCTCAACCAGAGTGTCTTCCATCTCCTGAATGACCAACCGGATAATTTTCTCCGGGTTTTCCGCTTTTTCAAGCATTGCATTAATGTTGGAAGAGACAATATCGTTGAAACGTGAAAAAATACCCATAATGTTACTCCTGTTTTGTATTCTCCTGTCAGGCAGGGTTTGTATGTTCGTTGCCGGATATACTTCACAAACCGTACCAGATAAAAAATATAGAAGATAACAGTTTAATTTAACTTAAGATTACAGGCCTAACCCCACAGGAACGCCTTAACCTAATATTAGCGTTATTGACTATTTAATGGTCAAAAAATATATTAATTGGTATATTTAACCATTATGCAGCCCCGATGAACATAACATGGAGCAAAGCATGTTTGTTCCATGCAGGCTGCTGCACTTTTATCCACCCCCTGCCGGTTCAAAAAAATGGTTGCTCCAACGATTATCGGCCAGTCACCTGTGTTTCTGGAAACCCTGGACCATGTTTCAAATGCAGCGCCGCTGCACCGACCAGTGGTTATTGCAGGAGAGCGGGGAACCGGCAAGGAGTTGATCGCAGATCGCCTTCACTACCTGTCACCGCGCTGGGACCAGCCGTTTTTAAAAATTAACTGCGCAGCCCTGCCGGAAAATCTGCTGGAAAGTGAACTGTTCGGCCACGAGGCAGGATCATTTACCGGTGCGGACAGACGTCATATCGGTCGTTTTGAGCGGACCGGGAAAGGCACCCTCTTTCTTGATGAAATAGTTTCCATCTCTCCGAGACTGCAGGAAAAACTGTTGCGGATCATTGAGTATGGGGAATTTGAACGGGTTGGCGGTTCCCAGACTATGCACAGCAGAGCCCGAATCATCAGCGCGGCAAATAGAGACCTCCCGGCCCTTGCCGGAAAAGGAAAGTTCCGCCAGGACCTGCTGGATAGACTGGCCTTTGACGTTATCACCCTGCCACCCCTGCGCAGCCGCCAGGGCGACATTCCGCTGTTAGCGGAACATTTTGCAGTGAACATGACCAAAGAGATGCGGCGCTCCTTTTTTCCGGGTTTTTCCGGGCAGACAACAGAAAAACTGCTTCGCCACACCTGGCCGGGAAATGTACGGGAACTCAAAAGCGTGGTTGAAAGGGCCGTGTACCACAGCAGAGAGGACGAGGTCATCGGGGAGGTCACCTTTGACCCCTTTGCCTCCCCCTTCCGGCTCAAGGAAGAGAGTAACGTTTCTCCGGCAATTCAGGAAACGTCGCCCCCGGTGGCACCGGCAGTGACACCGGCAGCCACTCCGGCAGATCTCAAGGCCTACATACGGGAAACGGAACAACGACTCCTGAGGCAGGCACTCAGGGAAAACAAATATAACCAGCGCCGGACTGCAGAGGCCCTGTCACTGAGTTATCATCAGCTGCGGGGCTATTTGAAAAAATACCGCATCAACACCAGGTCCGGATAGCCCGTAACTGGTCACAGGATTTGTAACTGTGTGTTTTCATCTACCTTAAACCTGTAAGTGATCAGGGGTGCCGTAGATTCGTACGATCGTGACTGGTCGCTATAACAGCGAAGCGGTGTCATCCTCTATGCGGGCAGTCGCGATCGTGCGAAGAGGTAAGCGAGGGACGAGACTCCGTGCGGTGCCCCTGATCACTTACGAAATATTCTCTGTTAATTCAGTAAAAGAAGGAAGTTCCATGCACTCAACAGTCGAAAAAGTCACCAGACGTATCATTGAACGAAGTAAAAAAAATCGGCAGGCCTATCTGGAGCGCATCGAAGCCGCCCGGGGCGAAACCGCTTTTCGCAAACAACTCCCATTT
>WFRY01000073.1 GCA_015486315.1 Desulfobulbaceae bacterium | reverse complement strand
GTCTTCGCAGGATATCATTGCCGCCGTGTATCAGGATCAGGAGATCAGGCTGGGTTTCATCAAGGACCCCCGGTAACCGTCGCACTCCTTCAGCGCTTATTTCTCCGGGAATGCCCTCGTTTATGACTTCCAGCCCGGTGAGTTCAGCCAGAATGGCAGGATAGCTTTCCTCCGGGGCTGCACCTGTGCCATGGGTGAGACTGTTTCCAAAGGCAAGGATCCGGGCATCAGGCCCCAGAAGGGGCAGGGAAGGGGTGTCGGTGTCCGTGCTGCAGCCATAGAGCTGCAGCAGGATGACGAGCAGGGACAGGCTGAAGATATATATTTTTTTTAGCTGCATCAGTCCTGACGGGGGGACGGCAAAAAAAGGTACTGTCCCATCAATGATTGGGGGTACAGTACCCTGTCTGTAATTATGGTCGGTCGGGTTTCTTAAAAATCCACCATCTCCACGTCAAAGACCAGCCAGGCATTGGGCGGAATAACACCTCCGGCTCCCTGGGCACCGTAGGCCAGTTTTGGCGGAATGATCAGGGTACGTTTTTCGCCACGTTTCATATTGAGGAGTGCCTGGTCCCAGCCCTTGATGACCCGGCCTGTACCGACCTGGAATTCAAGGGGCTCTCCCCGGTCGTATGAACTGTCAAATTTATGATTCGTGGTCAGCAGCCGACCGGTATAATGGGCTTTGATCATGGTCCCTGCTGTTGGTTTCTCGCCTTCGCCTTCCTTGGTCACAACCCAGTACAGGCCGGTTTTACTGAAATGAACCTCCGGCCAGCGTTGCTTGATCATTTTTTTGATCTTTTTTTCATCATCCATGGCACCTTTATTTTTTTCTGCTTCAATCCTGGCCGCAGCCTTGTCAAAGGCTGCCTGATCGGTCTTGAACTGCTCGGCTTTTTTGCCCACCCGGATGATTTCGATTTTTTCGATGGTGTCATTCTGGGCAATGTTGTTGACCACATCCTGTCCTTCAACGACATGGCCGAAGATGGTATGCTTGCCGTTTAAATGTGGCGTGGCAACATGGGTGATAAAAAACTGGGAGCCATTGGTTCCAGGTCCTGCATTGGCCATGGCCAGAACTCCGGGGCCTGTAAATTTGAGCGAAGAGTCAAATTCGTCGGCAAAGGTATAGCCCGGGCCACCTGTTCCCGTTCCCAAGGGGCAGCCGCCCTGGATCATGAAATTGTCAATGACCCGGTGGAATTTCAGACCATCATAAAAATGAATACCCGTGGGCTTTGAGGCCCCGCCATAGGTCAGGGTGCCTTCGGCCAG
Organism: Desulfobulbaceae bacterium; assembly: GCA_015486315.1. GTDB lineage: Bacteria > Desulfobacterota > Desulfobulbia > Desulfobulbales > Desulfobulbaceae > Desulfobulbus_C. The sequence continues at coordinate 1,358 of WFRY01000073.1, read as the reverse complement.
TCCGACAAAGTTGATGACCGTTAGCGGTGTTTTATCATAATAGAGTTTGAGCAGGATATCGCCTTTATGTGTACTTATTTTTGCATAGAGTCCGTCTTTCATTTTGGTGTCCTTGGTGTGTTTTGCTGAAACAGGATGTCCGGAAAAAATAAACAGCGCTGTTAGAAGAAAAATTGAGATCAGTTTGTACATGATTGCTATCTCCAGCGGTATGTTTGTCTTTTAAAAACCGGTCGAGTTGTTGAATCGTATTCCATATAGTCATTCAACAGTACAAATTCGTTTGCTTACAAAGCATTACCCGGCTTGTCAAGAAAAACCGGGTACAGGTTTTCCACGATCCCTCATTGTTCGCTATTGACTCTCCAGGGGAATCTTGTTTAAATAAATAGATTTATGTGCAGGGTATGAAACAGGATGCTGGAGACAGGGGAACTTCTTGCTGTATGGTCTTTATTATATAACGGGTACGCTTGTCCATATCCTGCTTGTTCTGCTTGTACCCCTGTTGAAGTTGGTTGTCCCGGGATGGGATATTGAACAAAGACTTGGCAACTATTCCGGGATTGAGCGAACAGATCAGCGGCCATTGATCTGGATTCATGCCGCATCCGTTGGAGAAGTACAGGCTGCCCGGGTCCTGATTCCGGCCTTGATGGCCGGTCACTGCAGGTGCAGTTTTTTTGTAACAACAACCAGTCGACAGGGCAGGGAGGTCGCAAGATCCCGGCTGTCGTCTGAAGTCCGGTGTGAGTTGGCCCCGTTGGATACCTCATGGGCGGTTACCAGGGCATTACAGAGTATCCGGCCCACCCTGTATATCTGTCTTGAAACCGAACTGTGGCCCATGATGCTGGCCCGGATCCGGCAGGCCGGAATACCCGGAATTCTGCTGAACGGACGGATGTCGGAACGCTCATTGGCCCGTTATCTGCTGGTGCGGAAAACCATGGCAGGGCTGCTCGGCAGTTTTGTTGGTTGCGCGGTTATCAGCCGTCAGGACGCTGAACGATTTATTCGGTTAGGGATACCTGAAAACAGGATACGGGTTTGCGGAAACATGAAATATGATCTGCAGGCCGACAATCTTTCGGAGCTTGTGCGGAAATACCAGGAAATTCTTGATCCGGGCACCAGGAAAATTTTTCTATGCGGTTCAATACGCAGTGGCGAGGAACAACTTCTGCTGCCTGTATACAGGCGTCTTAAGGCGGAATCCCCGGGAATTATCTGGATTATTGCACCACGTCATCTGGAGCGACTACCGGAGGTCGAGAATCTGCTGCAACGGTCGGGACTGGAATACGAGTTGTTTTCCCGTTGTCTGGAGCATGGGCGGAGTCGCGATGTTATTGTCG
>WFRY01000072.1 GCA_015486315.1 Desulfobulbaceae bacterium | reverse complement strand
TCAGCTCTGGCAAGTTCAAATGACAGCCACCTGCCCATGCCGGGGTTATTTACCACAACCGTACGGGGACAGAGGGGCGGGACCTGATAACTTCCCATGACCTCTGAAAGTTTTCTTGCCAGGATCTCGATGCGGTTGCTGTTGTGCAGTACAAACATGTTCAGTTCATGCGCTGTGGGAGCAGGTCATCCTTGATGTGTTCCCTGTTCCCCGAGCCTGGAGGTCATCCTTGAAATGAAATGCAGACAAAGTACGCCATGGCGGAAGCGGAGTTGCCGGTCTGTTTCAAAAGACTTGGCGTCATTAAAAATGGCATCTATATTTAACATATCTGTGGTACGGGCCATTTCTATCTTGACCTCCTGTGTATGATTTCTCACGAGATAATACAGGAAAGGATGCCGTTTGTTCAGGCCTTATATGAAAATAATGAATAAACTGTATGAACAGGGGTAACAATGTTTAGATTCATTCACGCAGCAGATGTTCATCTCGACAGCCCACTGCGCGGCCTGTCACGTTATGAATCAGCTCCGGTGGAATCAATACGTGATGCATGCCGAAGAGCCTTCGAGAACCTCGTAGATGCTGCCATTGATGAAAAGGTTTCTTTCGTACTATTAGCCGGTGATCTCTATGACGGTGACTGGAAAGATTATAATACGGGCATCTTCTTTAACAGGCTGATGGGACGACTTCAGCGCCATGACATCGCCGTTTTTGCTGTTGCCGGCAATCACGATGCTGCCAATCGCATGACCAGGGCCCTGGAAAGTCCGGCCAACGTAACGTTTTTCTCCTCGAGAAAGGTTGAGAAGATCAGGCTGAATGAATTATCAGTTGCAATTCATGGACGGAGTTTCGGGACGCAGCATGTTGACAAGAATCTTGCAGCAGGGTTTCCCGCGGCCGAGCACGGAATGTTCAATATCGGTTTATTGCACACCAGTCTCGACGGCAGGGAAGGCCATGCGGTGTATGCCCCCTGCTCAGCAGATGATTTACGATCCAGAGGATACCAGTACTGGGCGCTTGGGCATGTTCACAGGCAGGAGTTTGTGTCAAAAGATCCGTGGATCGTGTTTCCGGGTTGTATCCAGGGGCGCCACATAAATGAATCCGGCGCCAGGGGATGTGTACTCGTTACGGTTGAAGAAGGAAATGTCAGCGCAGTGGAACCATTGGCTCTCGATGTTTTGCGCTGGGTGCGGTGCAGTGTTGATTTAACCGGTGCAGCCGACATGAGAGACGTTCTCGATCGTACCCGAAGATCCATTGAAAATGAAAGGGCAGCAGCAGGGGGCCGGCCTGTGGCAATGCGAATCCGTTTTGAAGGGGCAACCATGATTGCAGACGAACTGTCAGCTTTTCCTCAACGGTTTGAACAGCAGGTTAAGGCCCTTGGTGCGGAAATCTCCGTAGATGATCTGTGGATAGAGCGGGTCGAAAACAAAACCCTCGGTAAACATGATCTGAAGGCTGTTCTGGCCGACGACAGTGCATTCGGGAAACTTCTTGAAGACATACTGGCAGCATCAAGCAATCCTGATGAAATACGCGGTTTCAAACAGGTAATTTCCGACCTTCGAAGGAAAATTCCGCCGGAGCTGCACAGTGACAACGCTGTTTTACATCTTGATGACAGGCAAACTATCGAGCGGCTGATTGAAGAGGCGAAACACATGTTGACAGGGAGGCTGTTGACAGTGGGAGAAGAAAGGTGAGAATCGACCGGCTTGATTTGATTGCCTATGGTTCTTTTACTGACAGATCACTGGATCTGTCAGAAGGCAGCGAGGGTTTGCATTTAATATATGGAGACAATGAAGCCGGAAAGAGCACCTCGCTCAGGGCTCTAATCGCCCTGCTGTTCGGCATTCCGGCCCGCACCAGCGACAATTACCTTCACGCAAATCCCCAGCTGCGGCTTGGAGGAAAACTCAGGCTTTCAGGTGGCGAAGAGATAAAATTCGTCAGGAGGAAAGGCACCAAAGGCACGCTGCTGGAACCGGGCACAAACATGGCCATGGATGATTCGGTCCTGATGCCGTTTTTGCCTGGTGGCATTGATGAAAATCTGTTTCGGAAATTATACGGGATAGATCATGCCGGGCTGATATCAGGCGGAAAGGAACTCTTGAG
>WFRY01000071.1 GCA_015486315.1 Desulfobulbaceae bacterium | reverse complement strand
TCCTCCGTCCCTGTCCTCTGATTTACCGATAGCTCAATTTCCTCCCTGTGCCCGGCTCAGCCCTGCCACTGACCGGGCATTTTTTTCTCTGGATATTTGATATAAGCAACCGCGAACCAGCTACGGTCCAGAATTTTTCTCAATTGCGTTGTATTTTTTTTCTAATAAAAATCCTTGAAAGGGGCCATGCTGATCCAATAGGTTCGGGGTTAACGACCGGGTTGATAACTATATCAGGTTCCTCGCAGGGGAACAAGGGCGGAGGTTCGCTGCCGCGGGCAGGGGAAAAAACCCGGAATAATTTTTTCACCTCTGTCAGGAGAGGAGGTGATAAGTAACCGCTTTTCAGGCCGATGCCCTGATGAAAAAAAGCAGGCCGATCCTGGGCTTTCGACTTCTATTTTACATTTTCCATCGGCTATGGCGGCGGGCTGAATCTCATGTTCCTCTACGACCGTCTCGGCCGGTCCCTTGGAAAAAAATCGCCCCAGTATCAGCGGCGTTGCCGGCGGGGGAACGGAAAACGGTACCCTTGCAGGCCTCGGGTACCACCTTGGCTTCTGGAAAGAGGACTCCATTCGAACCGTCACTACTTTGCCAACAGGTTTGGCAGCAACCGAAATTTCCAGCGCTACAGCGGCAAACTGTTTTCCTGTTTTTCAGTTTCCTCCACAGTAAATTTTGGTTTTCGCGTTGAGGCTGAAAGCGTATCCGGAGAGCGGGTACCATTTTTTTCCTACCCGTTTATCATGCTTCGGGGCATCCCTTCCATGCGCTGCCAGGGGGAACATATGATTCTCGCAGAAACAGAGCTTCGCTGGGAATTCATATCACGGTGGAATCTTGTTTTTTTCTCGGTGCAGGCCGTGTGTTTGGTGACCAGTTCCGGTTTGACCAGGATCAGGGCGTGGTGGAATATAATGAAAGCCTGGGCGAGGCAGAGTCACCCCCGGCCGGCGGCATGGGATTTCGCTATGAGCTTGCCGGAAAATATGGACTCTGGGCCGGTCTTGACTTTGCCACCAGTGAGGCCCGGGATTTTTCCTTCTACATCACGGTGGGCAGCGCCTGGCTTGCATTTTAGGCTCGGATACAGAGGGATTTTCACGCAATCAATTTTGGACAGACAATGGCAAATATGTGCAAAATCAACCCTTCCAAAGATAACTCAGGAGAAACATGATAGATAACATCAAAAAAGGAAAGAACATTGCGTGTGCGGCGCTGGCTGCAGGTTTGATGCTGATGGGAGCAGCGGCAATTGCCGATGATCACCCGACACTGAAAAATATGCCGGAGGAGGTGAACCAGCTCCCTCAGGAGCATGAACTGATCGTTGCCTACTACGGGCGTCCCGGTGCCAGGGAACTGGGTGTCCTGGGGCAGTATCCTGTAGAGAAACTCAAACCCATCATTAAAGAAAAAGCTGCAGAATATGCCAAAATAACCGGAAAGCATGCTGAACCGGGTTTCGACATTATCTACGGTCTTGCCGCAGCAACACCCGGAGTGCATAAAGACTACATTATCCACCTGGGTGAAGAAAAACTTGAACCGTATATCAAGGCAGCGGAAGATGAAGGTTTCCTCCTTTTTGTCGAGACACAGCTTGGGAAGGATATGCCCCAGACCGCCATTCATCACATGGTAAAATACCTGAAGCACCATAACGTGCATCTGGCGGTTGACCCGGAATTTGAAGTAAGCGACCTCAGTGTCCCTCCGGGTAAAGAGATAGGGCGCGTCGAAGCGGCATGGATCAACCAGGTAGAGGTGATCATGGATAACTATATGAAAGAGAACGGTATCAAAGAAAAAAAGATACTGCTGCTGCACATGTTCAGAGAAACGATGGTTGAGCATAAAGAGCAGCTCAAGCATTATGACAACATCGATCTGATCTTCAACCTTGACGGACATGGTTCACCGCGATTGAAGGTGGACATCTACAATGACATCTACGTAGAGAAGTATGCCGACAAAGTCGCCGGTGGTTTCAAACTTTTCTTCAGAGAAGATCATCCGATGATGACAGCCAGACAGGTCATGGGCCAGGAAAGCGTTGACGGCGTGAAGATCAAGCATCCGCCAAAATACATCAACTTTGAGTAATACAGACCTCGTGAAAACTGAGTGTTGCTTGAATCTGTTTATGCGTAAGATCAATAAATTGGATTTAATTGGAAAACTTATTTTCCCTGGTTAGGATTTTTGACCATTATAGAGGCTTTTGTGCTTTTTAACACCTTTTAATGGTCGGTTGAACATATTCGACAAACAGCTTACCAAACTCTCCCCTGCTGCCATGGAGTTAAAAACATTATGAAAAAATCAGTATTTTCCCTGTGCGGAATGTGTTCAGTCCGCTGCCCGATCCGGGTTGAAGTCGAGGACAACAATGTTACCTGGATTGAAGGAAATCAGTATCTTCTTGGAGGTTCCCTCTGTGCCAAGGGGGCTGCCGGAACAGCCCTGTTAACAGATACTGAGCGTCCTCAGCAGCCGTTAATCCGCGATGGTGCACGTGGTCTCGGTCGCTGGAAAAAAGTGAGCTGGGACACGGCCCTGGATTATATTGCTGAAAAATTAACGGCCATCAAACAGAATTATGGGCCGGAATCAGTGGTTCTGTCATCCCGTGGCGGGCCATGGCAGTCAATGTATAAAACCTTTATCCATGCCTTTGGTTCCCCTAATTATACTGACTATGACGTCACCTGCGGTCATAACTGCCACCACGCCAGCCTGTCACTGAACGGCGTCGGCATGGCAGGATTTTCCTATGATATACGAAACTGCAGACACCTGGTACTCTTTGGCCGCAACATCTTTACTTCGCTCAATGTAGCCGAAAGCCAGGCAACAATGGACATGCTGGTAAACGGCGGCAGATTGACCTATGTTGATGTCCGCCAGACCATTACCGGTGTAAAGGCCACCCGTTTTTTTCAGGTTCGGCCGGGAACTGATTACGCCCTGGCCCTTGCCGTAATTCATGAAGTGATCGAGCAGAAGGCCTATGACGCTACATTCATTGACCGATATGTTACGGGCTTTGATGAACTCTGCACCTTTGTTGAGCAGTATACACCGGCCTGGGCAGCCAGGGAATGTGGTATCAGGGAAAAGGCCATCATTGACTTTGTTAAGGAAATCAATAAAGACCGGCCCAATGTTATTTTTCATCCCGGCTGGAACATGGCCCGCTACAATGATTCCTTTTATGTCAGTCGCGCCCTGCATATCCTCAATGTCCTGATGGGAAATATTGAGCAGAAAGGCGGTCTTATCTTTCCCAAGGGCGCCGAGGATTTCGATATTCAACCCATCCGTACTTTTTCCTGTCCCATACCCGATATCAAGCGGGCAGACGGCGTGGGCTGGAAATACACGCATCTTGATGAAGCATCAGGCATGGCCAATCTTTTTTTTGATGCCATGCGTACCGGTGAGCCCTACCCGATTAAGGCGTGGATTGCCATGCGCCATGATCCCTTGACCTCCATGCCCGATCCCGAGCAGCAGAAACTCTTTTTTGATCATTGCGAACTGCTGGTTTCCATTGATACCAATTACAGTGCATTTGGCTGGTATTCAGATGTTATTCTGCCGGAATCAACCTATTTTGAACGTGATACTCCCATCGTTGCCGCCAATGGCATCAATCCGGCATTAATGGTTCGCCGCAAGGCGGTTGAACCTGAAAACGATACAAAACCCAACTGGGAAATCTTTCAACAGCTTGCCACAAGGCTCGATCTTGCTGACTATTTTCCATACACCTCAATTGAGGAACTGTGGCAGTGGCAGCTCGAACCTACAGGCTACAGTATGGAAGATTTTGAAGAGAAAGGATTTGTCTTACTTGGCAACAAACAGGTCATGTATGATCCTGATAAACTTGACGGGCGTTTTCCCACTCCATCAGGAAAGATTGAGATACTGAGCCGGAGACTGGACAAAGCCGGTCTGGAGTCCCTGCAGGAATATACATCCCCTGAAAAGCCTCCCAAGCACATGTTTCGCCTTATTATCGGGCGTGCCGCCGTTCATACGCATGGGACAACAATCAATAATCCATTGCTCAACGAGTTGATGCCTGGAAACACCTTGTGGATCAACACCAAGGAGGCGGCTAAGCTGGGAATCAAGCAGGGAGACCTGGTCGAAGTAACATCCTCGGACGGGAGCTACTCGGGCACGGTTCCGGCCCTTGTTGTGGATTTTATTCATCCTGAGGCGGTTTTTACGGTCCATGGTTTCGGACGGCAGGTACCGCTGCAGAAAAGGGCCTATCAGGCCGGATTCGGTGATCAGAAGCTGATGATTGGTAAACTCGATGACTGGAACCTTGCCGGCGGCAGTATCAGTCTCTGTGATTCTTTTGTCTCTATTCAGCGCAGTGTGCGTAATCCTCAAAAGAGAGTTCTTGAGCTATGAACAAATATATGATTCATCTGGACACAATGAGATGTACCGGCTGCCATGGCTGTGTAGTTCACTGCAAGACAAACAAAAATCTGCCGGTTGGTCCTGTTCTCTGTGAAATCCTGGGGTTGCCTATCACATCAATCAAGGGAGTGCCGAAAATCGAGTTTTCCTTTCGCTCATGCTATCATTGCGATGTTCCGTATTGTGTCGCAGTTTGTCCAACTTCGGCAATGACAAAGCGCGAGGACGGGATTGTCTATGTTGACCAGGAAAAATGCATAGGATGCATGGCCTGTGCCGGAGCCTGCCCCTGGTCGGTTCCGCAGCGCAACCCGCAAACAAACAAGGCGATTAAATGTGATTACTGCATGGATCGGATTGATGCCGGCCTGCGACCGGCATGTGTAACCAAGTGTACGAATCATGCCTTGAAGTTTGTCGGTCTGACAGAACTGTAACAATTGCTGGCCAAAGCTCAGTCCGGACAGCGCCGTCTTCTGCAGTATTTGAGCAGTAAACAGAGGTCTTTACTGCCGGGTAAGCGGGCGGAGACTCCGAAAACTTTGCAGCAGACGCAGCCTGAACTGATGAGAAATTCGGGTTAAAAGTTATGCCCGCGGCTCTGCTCCATGCCCCAGCCGGACGAATATACGAGCCGCCAGCAGCGCGACGACTGCCGCAAGCGGAACAACCAGAACAACCATGACAAAGAGACCCGGCGGCGGATTCAAAATACCGAAATAGGCGGCGAAAACAGCAGCGATGTTGCGAGTGCACATGCCCAGTGCCATGCTGCTGCGCTGTTTCTGTTCCAGACCGAAGCCTACCCTGTAAGAGAGCGCCGTGAGCAGGACAAAGAACAGGATCTGGGCTCCCGGGGCGAAGCTTCCCACGGTACCGAGCATGTCGCGACCATAGATCACAAGGGTGAGCGCAAGGACAATCAGCAGAAAGAGCCCGCCAATCTTCTTGACTACTGGAAAGAGTTTGTCAGCTGCGCCCGGGATGTACAGCTTGACTGCAGTACCGGCAAGCAGCGGCAGGAGCACCATCAGGAGCATCGGCCTGGCCAGTGACCAGGTGTTCACCGTAAGGTTCTTGATCAAAAGCGGGGCCAGCAGCGGCAGAAACAGGCAAACGCCCAGGGTGGTTACAAACATGAACGCGCCGGCAAAAGTCATGTCGCCGTGGGCTCTTCTCACCATAAGGGGGAAAAATGGCGCGGTCGGCGCCAGACTGATCAGAAGCAACCCGGCTGCATGTGCTTCGCTCAGCGGCAGGAGCCTGATGATGAGCCAGGCCAGCGCAGGGCCAACCACCCAGCCCCAGAGGAGGATCAGGCCGATCGTGCGACCACTGCGCAAGGTTTGCACCACCTCGCGCAGATTTAACTCCAGGCCCATGGCGGCGAGGTTGGATACCGTGAACACGACCACAGTCACAGAGAACACGGATTGCAGGGTCATGATCTGTTTCCCTTTATCACTTTTAATACCTCTTGAGATCAGGTTTGCATTTGTGCATCAAGGGATTAATCCCTGGGGAATTGTCCCGCACTGTCAGATGCATCTCAGCGCCTTGCAGCACAGAATGGATGGACAGCGCAGGGACAACGCTTTATGAGTCGGTTTTGTGTTGCCGTGCTATTCACCTGTGCCTGGGATCAGCATATTTTCGGAGCCGTCGAGGGTTTCACCCTGCTCGGGTGTTCAGCCTTAAGCTCCTCAATAACTTCAAAGACATGCTGGACGAGCAGCGAGGCCAGATCGTAGCTGAAGCCCTCCTTGGCGACGATTCGCAGGATCGATACGTCTTCACATCCCCTGGCCAGGGTATAGGCAGGTACCTGCCATCCGTA
>WFRY01000070.1 GCA_015486315.1 Desulfobulbaceae bacterium | reverse complement strand
TGGTAGTACTCTCTGTTCTTTTCCTCTCCATCGGCGGCTGTGTTCAGTCGGGACAACATAATAAAGGCTCTGTATCGGCTATTTCGCCGACTGTTATCTTTGAGCCGTCGGACTGTTCCTATCTGCTGTCTTGCGTCAATGAACTGCAGGGCTTGAAAAAGAAAAAATTTAATCATTTTCTGGAGGAGTCCGCAAGCAGATTGAAGGGAGGGGGGGATAAGGATACGCTGCGCTTTATCTGCATGAGCATGCACTCAAAAGCCGGTTATAAGCAGGCCAGGAAAGGAGAAAAGCTGCTGCAGCAGTATATTGATGAACATCCTGCTGCTTCGGGTGATATGAAGGGATTGCTTGCTCTTTTCAGTCGACTTAATCAGTCCAGGGGGAGTCTCCTGTCCGGAAATGACAGCAAGAAAATTATTACTGAACGGGACAACCTGGCAAAAGATGTGGAAGACCTGCAGTTGGTGATTAAACGGGACCAGGGAAGGATCCAGGAGTTACAGAGCCAAATCGACCAGTTAAAGAATATTGAAAATATCATTAAGAACCGGGAGCACTGAAGATGAGTAAACAGGTTTATCGCGTATTGCTGGTTGATGATGAGGCTGATCTGCTCAGTCTGTGGAAGCTGCGTCTTGAGGGTAATGGCTATCAGGTTTCAACTGCCTTGAGTGGTGAGGAGGCCCTCGCTAAATTTTCCATGGTTAATCCGCATCTGGTCATCACGGACCTTCGGATGCCGGGTATTGACGGGGTGGCATTATTTGAGGCCATCAGGAAAAAAAATAAGGCCGTTCCGGTGATAATTATTACTGCACACGGTTCTATTTCCGAGGCTGTTGATGCTACCAGGCATGGTGTTTTTTCTTTTCTTACCAAGCCGATAGACGGTAAAGAGCTGATTCGGGAAACGGAAAAAGCATTACGTTTGTCCTCCGGCTTGAGTGCTGTTGACAGTGATGAGGATTGGCGGAGCGATATTGTTGCCAAGAGCGCAGCCATGGAGGAACTGCTGTCACGGACCAAGCTGGTGGCGGAGACGGAGGCAACTGTGTTGATTCGCGGTGAGAGCGGCACAGGAAAAGAGCTGCTTGCCATTGCGATCCACAAGGCGAGCAGCAGGAGCGATAAACCATTCATTCCGGTCAACTGTACGGCCATTCCTGAATCCCTGCTGGAATCAGAATTATTTGGTCATGTGAAAGGTTCTTTTACCGGTGCCAGCCGGAATTATGCCGGTTTGTTTCAATCAGCCGACGGTGGTACGCTGTTTCTTGACGAAATTGGTGATATGCCGCTGCATCTGCAGGTGAAACTCCTGCGGGTGCTGCAGGAACGACAGATCAGACCTGTCGGGAGTTCAACCCCGGTACCGGTTGATGTACGGATTATTTCCGCTACGCATAGAGATCTTGAAGAGGCTATTAAAAGCAAGCAGTTTCGTGAAGATCTCTTCTATCGTCTCAATGTAGTCAGCCTGGTGCTGCCGCCGCTGAATGAGCGTAAAGAGGACATTCCACTACTGGTTGAATATTTTATTGCAACCTTATCCCGCAGCGATGATAAACTGCAGAAAAAATTTACGCCTGAGGCAATGCAGGCCTTATTTGATGCGGCCTGGCCCGGCAACGTTCGTCAACTCTATAATGTTGTGGAGCATGCAGTTGCTCTCTCGACCTCATCACTTATTGCAGAAGATCTGCTGCATGATGCCATTAAACAGGATCAGAAAAAAATTCCACCCCTGGCTGAAGCACGGCGTCAGTTTGAGCAGCAGTATCTTATTCAGCTGCTGCAGACGACACAGGGCAACGTAACCTGGGCCGCCCGTGTTGCCCACCGTAACCGGACGGATTTCTATAAACTGTTGAGTCGTCACCACCTGGTACCGGCCTCTTTTAAGAAAGATGCTGGAAAATAGCTGTGCCCTGCCGGTCAGCCGACAGGTATGCACCTGATTTTTGATTGTATCAAACGCCCTGTAGTTCTGTTCAATGACGCCGGTTATTGAGAGCTTTTCCCAGCCGATTCAGTTTTGTCGAATTCTTTTGTCGCAAATTAGATACTGGCATAAACTAAGATATATCAACATCTTTATCATTTATTCATTTCTTTTGTCTCTCAATAGAGACGCAAGTTTTCTGCGGCCTGATCTCTCCCCGTATAATGTGGGGAATCTCTCTTAAAAAGACGTGCCGGCAATCCTCTTACCTGTTCAGGAGCTTCCATATAGACCTGTTTATGGTGTTTCCCTGCATTACTCCAGGGCTGTTTTCACTGGTGGGTATTCAGGCACGGGAAATGCAATGGACCTTTGAGTTGTAACAAGAGCAGTGCAGAAATTTTTTTTTGCTCAGTTAATTTTCAACTCTTAAGAGGTTTGATTTATTCCCTTGGACACGTCAGCTTGGTTTTGTAAAAAAATATGTTCCGTTTCAGCTGCCGCATTTTTGCTGGTGGCCTTTTTTATTTCTTCTGTGCAGGCAGGAGATGGTGTTACGTTTTCCTGGCATGCAAATCCCGGCGAAGATGACATCCTCGGTTACCGTTTGTACTATGGGACAGAGAGCAGGTTTACAGCAGGTGGTTACGATTATTATATTGATTTTACCTCCTGGCAGCGCTGTCCGGCTAATGGGGATGGAAGCGATTGTGAACCCTTACCCGACAATGGAGTGTCCTGTGAAAATTTATACCAGGATTACCCGACCTGTACGGTGTATAACCTGCGGGGCCATTTATATTTTGCCATGACTGCCTACTCTGCTCAGGAGGAAAGCGGTTACACACAGGAACTGGATTATATCTCTCCGGAAGTATTTGCCGCTTTACAGGCGGTTTATAAGCTGCTGCTTCATTAACGACCTGCGACGCTTACGTCTTTCTGCATTTTCAGCCCTTGATGGACTCGTAAAAAGTCCAGTAAACTTGTCATTCCTGACATTCAGCTCACTTCGTTCAATTCCGCGATCTGTCGGGCCGGAGATAGCGTAGACTTCGATCCAGTTGTTTCAGAATGTCATGGATCCCCGACGACTACCTCGGGGATGACGGATATGAATATGTTAACTGCCATGTTCCTTTTTACGAAAGCATCAGCCCTTTATTGACAAAATAAGCAAAACGCGCTAAACAAATCATCTCACAGGCAACTTTCCGGCTGATTGTTCTCGTCCGGACCCATGGCCTGCTTCCCCTGTTGCCGATAAAAATTGTTTTTGTCCCGGCCTATGATTTTTGCATTGAGTAAAGGCAACAAAAACATAACTGTTCCGTGTGGTGATGGTATGTCCAAGAAAACACTTGATATGAACCCTGGATTCAGTTCCGAAGTGGTGGCTGAACCCGGCGGTGAACACCTTAATGCCTGTTTTTCCTGCGGTGCCTGTTCCGGTGCCTGTCCGGTGAGCCAGGCAATTCCGGATTTTGATCCCCGTAAAATTATTCACATGGTCCGGATGGGCATGGAAGAGCGGTTGCTTGACTCGGACCTGCTCTGGTACTGTTCCGGTTGCCGCAGCTGCGTATTTGTCTGCCCGCAGGATGTGAGCTTTGCCGATATTATGGGGGCTCTGGCAAAACTGGCCCTGAAAAAGGGATATATAACCCCTGCCCAACTGGTTGAAAAGGGAAAAGCCGCTGAGGTACAGCGCGATCTTTGTGTTTCCTGCCTGACCTGTGTTCGTGTCTGTCCCTGGGAAATTCCAAAGATTGATGAGGGCGGTTTTGCCTTTATTGATGTGGAAACATGCCGGGCCTGCGGCATCTGCGTTGCCGAATGTCCTGCCCGGGCTATTGTTCTTAACGAATCCGAGGATGAACGACTTATTGCCTCCTGCGGTATTAAATTGTAAGAACCGGCAGCACTGTCGGTTTATGCAGGATCGGGGAGGACGTTACGTTTCATACCCCGGTCAATTGTTTCAAAAAATAAGTGGAGTACATTTGATGAGTTTTACGCCGGACATACGTTTGTTCAGTTGTCATTACACCTCGCAGCAGAGTTGCAGCGATGAGGGAAAAGAGCTTAACGAGCTGGGATTCCCTGCTAATATCAAGATGACCCGGGTGGTATGTACGGGAAAGCTTGAGGAGATTACTCTGCTGGAGGCCTTCGAAGACGGAGCAGATGCCGTTTATGTGGTCGGCTGTCCAGCTGACGGCTGTCATAATGTCAAGGGCAGTCAGCGGGCTGCCAAACGAGTCCAGGCCGTTCGTGCAGCATTGTCGGAATTAGGTGTGGAGCCGGACAGGGCAAAGATGTACCACCTGCCCCGAGGGCTGCATCCCGAGTTTATCAACGCTGGTCGGGAAATGAATGACAATATACGTACAATGGGACCAAGCCCCTTTTAAGGAGTTTCAGCCTTTGTAGCCCTACCCCTAACCCCTGCTTTTTGAGAGTTGCAGATGATAATTGCCGAACGAAAGCCGCTGGCTGAAATAGTTGAGATGGTTCAGGACTGTAAAAAAATTCTGGTACTGGCCTGCCGTGGCTGTGTAACGGTCTGTTCCGCCGGAGGCGAGCGGGAAGCCGAAATTCTGGCTTCCCTGATACGGCTCGGCCTGAAAAAGGCCGGCAAAAAAGCGGAGGTTTTTGATGCCTCTCTGGTCCGCCAGTGCGATAGAGAATATATTGACGGCATAGATCAGTTCAAAGGAAAATATGATGCCATCGTCTCAACGGCCTGTGGGGTCGGTGTCAACTTTATTGCCAACCTGCGGCCTGATGATAATGTCTTTCCGGCTTTAAATACGACTTTTTTCGGTGGTTCAGCTGAACAGGGAGTATGGAGTGAGCAGTGTGCAGGCTGCGGTGATTGTGTGCTCCATCTCACCGGCGGCCTCTGTCCTGTTGCCCGCTGCGCCAAAAGTTTGATGAACGGCCCCTGCGGCGGTTCTGTGGATGGGCGCTGTGAAATCAATCCCGAGGTTGACTGCGTCTGGCAGATGATTTATGACCGGATGGGAAGGCTGGATCGCCAACAGGAGATGACCCGGGCTGCCCCCATTCGTGACTGGTCTTCCGCCGGTCATGGCGGCCCCCGTAAACAGATACGCGAAGATCTGTCCGTATAGGTATTGGGTTCCCGGTAAGGCGCTTACTTTACTCATCCAGGGTTGAGAAGCGCCTCCGCGCAGAAATCCCTGCCATGCCGGTAGTTTTTCTCTTTTTTTCACGTGACCTGGAATTCACAGTCGTATCCCGCCATTGAATACTCTCTGGATGGTGCCCTGTCTGCAATTACTGCGCAGATACATTCTCTTGAGCAGCAACAGGTTCCTCTCGCCGATTCCCTGACCCGCATCACTGCTGTACCGCTGTTGGCTGTCCAACCTAAACCTCTTTATGATCAGTCCACTCGTGATGGCTTTGCCCTGTCTGCGCATCCTTTGACAGAGGATGGTGACAGAGCGGTTTTTCAGATTATCGGTGAGGTTGCCGCCGGTTCCCGGGAAAGGTTGAACCTGGCTGCGGGGGAGGCTGTCCGGATTATGACCGGTGCCATGATCCCGTCCGGATGCGTTCGGGTCGTTCCCTTTGAAGTCTGCACCGATACGGGGGAATCCGTAGAAATGCCGACAGCCGAGCTGCACGGCAGGCAGTTGTATATTCGTTTCCTTGGCAGCGAAGTGAAGGAGGGGAAGGTGCTGGTCCGGGCAGGGACCCGCCTGTTGCCTGATCACCTGCTCATGTTAGCTGAAAACGGCTGTCTTGAGCTGCCGGTGTACAGGAAACCGGAGGTGGCGGTAATCTGCACCGGCAGCGAACTGGTTGATCCGGGAGCTGTTGTGCATCCCGGCCAGAAGATATCCGGCAACAGTGTTCTGTTGTCTGCCCTGTTAAAGGCGCAGGGGGTGAACTGTTCGTGTTCTGTTACCGTGGCGGATGAGGCAGATCTGATTGAAGAACGGATTTTGCGCGTTCTTGCCGAAAAGCCTGATCTGATCATCACCACCGGTGGGATGGGACCTGGTAAGTTTGATCTCATGGAGCAGGTATTTGCCGCTGTCGGCGGCACCGTTGTCTACAATCGGTTACAGATTCGACCCGGTAAATTTACCCTGATGGGCATGATCGGCCGGACACCTTTTTTTGCCCTGCCCGGACCTCCGCCGGCAGTTCGGATTCTTTTTTATGAACTGGTTGTCCATGCTCTCAACAGGCTGCAGAACCTGCGTACCGAAATCGGCACCCTTGTTTCCGCCACTCTTGCCCATAGCCTGGCCGTAAAGCAGACCGGTCATCTTAATCTTAAGGGAGCTGTTGCCGGGGTCGTGGACGGCCGTCTGCTGGTTCATCCGGCAGGGAGGATGGAGCCGATCAATGCGATTATCTACCTGGAAGAGAACCGGCTTGCTGCAGAGTATGGTGAAAAGGTCAACGTCCGCCTTGTCGGGTCATTGCCCTGGTTGGCAGGCTGAACAGTAAAAGGTTGCCCTGCCGCTGATTGTTTCTTTTTTTATTTTCCTGCCGCATTCGGGGCAGGGTTCATCTTTTTTGCCATATACCGCTAACTGCAGCTGAAAATATCCGGGTTGGCCGCTTGACCCCAGGAAGTCGGAAATAGTGGATCCGCCTGCCGCTATGGCCCTGGCCAGGATTTCTCGACAGCTGTCTGCAATATCCTGCCACTGCTGCTGCGACAGGCTGTTCACCCCGGTCTGTGGATGAATCTTCACCGCAAACAGGGTCTCGTTGGCGTAAATATTACCGATCCCGGCAATGATCCTGGAATCCATGAGAAACGTTTTAACCGGCATGCGTCGACGTTTAGCCAGCTGCATAAGGTTGTCTGCCGTAAATTCAGGACCAAACGGTTCTACTCCCTTACTGCTGTTGAATTGTTTTTCCAGCAGTATCGCATCTCCGCTCGGCCAGACAACAATACTCCCAAAGCGCCGGGTATCGTTAAAGCGCATCTCCATATCATTGTCCAGGCGCAGGCACAGATGATCGTGGGCTGCTTTCGGGCGTGTTGGTTGAAACATGCCTAATTTACCGGTCATGCCCAGGTGAAAGACGAGCACACTGCCGTCCTCCATCCGGATGAGCAGATATTTCGCCCGTCGGTCAATGGCTGTAATGAGATTGTTATGGATGCATGTCCGAAGCAGCTGACGCGGGATCGGCAGGCGCAGCCTTTTTCCTGACCAGGTAACGTCAATAATTCTGCGTTGTAGAAGATGGGGCAGCAACCCCTGCCGGGTGACTTCTACTTCCGGGAGTTCAGGCATGAGGGCGTGTTTCCGTCAGGGCAAGGATATAGGGAGAGAGGTCATGAACCATAACGGTCTGGTCGGGCTGCCCGTCTACGTTACAGGAAAAGCAATATGCATGCTCCCGGACAACCGTTGCCTGCCGGAGCTCAATGCCTGAAAAAATGGCCGGCTGATCATGGAGGATACTTTTTTTCAAGGCCTCCTTTGCCGACCAGAGCATAGTTAATCTATGTACCTGGTCTACAG
>WFRY01000069.1 GCA_015486315.1 Desulfobulbaceae bacterium | reverse complement strand
TCAGCAATGATTTCAAAAATCCGCAGCCCATTGCCGAAATACTGCCGCGCGGCGAAGCTCTGGCCCCGGAATCCCACGAACAGGATGGCGGCCTTTACCGGGTTGCCGGACGAATCATGTCCCTGCGAAAATTCGGCAAGGCCGCTTTTTTTCATATCCAGGATGAGTCCGGCCGCATCCAGGTCTATGCCCGTAAAGACCTGCTGGGTGATGAAGAGTTCAAGCTGTTTAAAAAATGGGACGTGGGCGACATTGTCGGTGTGACCGGCAAACTGTTTAAAACCAAGACCGGTGAACTATCCGTGGAAACCACCAGACTGCAGATGATCACCAAGTCACTGCGTCCCCTGCCGGAAAAATTCCACGGTCTCACCGATGTCGAGACCCGATACCGCCAGCGTTATGTTGATCTGATCGTCAACCCGGAGGTACGCCAAACCTTCCGCAAACGGGTAGAGATTATCCGGCTTATCCGTGAATTCCTGACCAACCGAGGCTTTATGGAGGTTGAAACCCCCATGATGCAGCCCATTCCCGGCGGTGCTACAGCCAAGCCGTTTCAGACCCATCATAACGCTCTGAACATGGATCTGTTTCTCCGCATTGCACCGGAACTGTATCTTAAGCGGCTGCTTGTGGGCGGTTTTGAAAGAGTATTTGAGATTAACCGCAACTTTCGTAATGAAGGCTTATCCACCCGGCACAATCCCGAATTCACCATGCTCGAATTTTACCAGGCGTATGCCACCTACCATGACCTGATGGACCTCACCGAAGAGATGATCTCCTGGCTGGCTGCCGAGGTTACCGGGTCCATGGAGGTAACCTACCAGGACACACCGGTCAACCTGGCACCGCCCTGGCGAAGGTATACTATGGATGAATCGCTTGTTGAGGTGGCGGGAATTGACGCCGACCTGCTGAAAGACGACGACGCAGTCATGGCCCTGGCAAAAGAAAAGGGGATTGAGCTGCAACCGGAAGCAGGACCGGGCAAGGCAAAGACGGAGCTGTTTGAACTGCTGGTGGAAGAAAAGCTGATCGACCCAACCTTCATCACCTCCTATCCCACCGAGGTATCACCGCTTGCCCGCAGAAATGAAGAGGATCCGTCAGTCACGGATCGTTTTGAACTCTTTATAACCGGCCGGGAGCTGGCCAATGCCTTTTCCGAGCTCAACGATCCAACTGACCAGTATGAACGTTTTGCCCGGCAGATTGCCGAACGTGGTGATGACGACGAAATCCATCCCGAGCTTGATCACGACTATGTCCGAGCCCTGGAATACGGCATGCCGGCGGCTGCAGGCGAAGGCATCGGTATAGACCGACTGGTCATGCTCCTCACCGACGCCCCGTCCATACGCGACGTCATTTTGTTTCCTCATCTGAAGGCCGAGGTCACTGAACCGGTACAGAAAAAGAAAAAAAAGAAGAAGAAGGCAAACAAAGAATAGCAGGCTCGATATAAAGAAAATTTCCTCATCAAATATGCTGCTGCCCCTGAACCCGCAACCCGGAACCGCACCCCATGTCCTTTGAACGGTTTGTCAGTTTCCGCTACCTGCGGGCCAAACGGAAGCAGAAATTCATTTCGCTGATTTCCGTCATCTCCGTATTAGGGGTTGCAGTCGGCGTGATGGCTCTCATTGTTGTGCTCTCTGTCTATACCGGCTTTACAGAAGGACTGCGTGATCAGATCATCGGCATCAATGCCCATATTCTTGTTCAGCAGTTTGGCGGAGAAATCGACAATCCGGATCAGCTGAAAGAGGAGGTCGTCTCCGTAAAGGGAGTGGTTGCCGCAACCCCGTTTATCTACGGTCAGGCCCTGATCACATCGGGCAGATCATCTACCGGTATTGTTTTGCGCGGCATTGATCCGGCAAGTGCGGGCAAGGTTATCAAACTTGAAAGCCAGATGCTCAGCGGCAGTCTCAAGGATCTCTCTGAAGATAACGGCCTTCCCGCCATTATTCTCGGCAAAGATCTTGCTGCCCAGCTGCGGGTTTCTGCGGGCTGGAAAATTCGCCTCATCTCACCAAACGGGCCGCTTACCCCAATGGGTGTCCTGCCGAAAGTCCGTACCTGTCGCATCACCGGTATCTTTGAAACCGGCATGTATGAGTACGACTCCAGCATGGGTTTTGTCAACCTGGAGACCGCTCGGGGACTTACCGGCATGGACCGGGGCGTACATGGACTTGAAGTACGGGTTGCCGATGTAGACAAGGCAAATATAACAGCTGCAGCCATCAAGAAACAGCTCGGAAACGGTTATTCGGTACGGGACTGGATGCAGATTAACCAGAACCTGTTTGCGGCCCTGAAACTGGAAAAAATCGGTATCTTTATAGCACTTGATCTCATCATCCTGGTGGCGGCCTTAAATATTATCAGTGCCCTTGTGATGGTGGTCATGGAGAAGACCAGGGATATTGCCATCCTGAAATCCATGGGTGCAGCCACCGGCTCCATCATGCGCATCTTTTTTTACCAGGGCGCTGTAATCGGCCTGTCCGGTACTCTTCTCGGCGTCGGGAGCGGACTTACTCTCTGCGCACTGCTCAAACGGTATAAGATCATTGAGCTGCCCAGCAATGTCTATCCCATGTCCACTATGCCGGTCAAGGTTGTGCCCATGGATGTGACGGTTGTCGCTGTTTCCGCTATTCTCATTACTCTGGCCGCAACCCTCTATCCATCCTGGAAGGCGTCAAGAATCCGGCCTGCCGAAGCGCTGACCTACGAATAATGACCGATATGCACGCATCCTCAACGCAGCTGCTCCTCCAGGCTGAAAATATTTACAAGGCCTATGGGACTGCTGATAATCCGATTCAGGTCTTAAGCGGGGTGGATCTGGCACTTGCACGCGGTGAGATGCTGGCAATTGTCGGTGCCTCGGGATCAGGCAAGACCACATTACTGCAGATATTAGGCTGCCTGGATGTTCCGGATCAGGGTGAACTGTTCTTTGCCGGCAAAGAGATCAGCAAGTCCAGTGAAAATGAACTCAGCAGCCACCGCAACGAAAATGTTGGTTTTATCTTCCAGTTCCACTACCTGCTTCCGGAATTTTCAGCCCTGGAAAATGTTATGATGCCCGGCCTTATCGCAGGCCGCCATAAAAAGAAACTGAAAGAAAAGAGTCTGGAACTGCTTCAACAGGTGGGACTGGAACATCGGACCCACCACCGGAGTGGTGAATTATCCGGCGGTGAACAGCAACGGGTTGCCCTGGCCCGGGCCCTTATCATGCAGCCTTCGCTGGTACTGGCCGATGAACCCACCGGCAACCTTGACTCTGCCAGCGGTAAACAGGTGTTTGACCTCCTGACGCATCTCTGTCGAACCCGGTCCATGTCCGTGATTATGGTTACCCATAACATGGAATTAGCCGGATCCATGGACCGTTGCCTGACCCTGGCGGATGGGCGGTTAGCCGATTAAAGGGTTGCGATAAGTTCATTGTCGGGTTTCACTCACAGCTCGATTTTCAACGCTACATTGAG
The DNA here is from genome assembly GCA_015486315.1 of Desulfobulbaceae bacterium. Taxonomy (GTDB): domain Bacteria; phylum Desulfobacterota; class Desulfobulbia; order Desulfobulbales; family Desulfobulbaceae; genus Desulfobulbus_C. The sequence continues at coordinate 2,569 of WFRY01000069.1, read as the reverse complement.
GAAAAACCAAATATGAGCAAAACCCAACATTGTCGATAAAAAATCGTTCAACGCCAACCTACGTGTTACCCGGCAGTATCAATCCACCTGCGAGGCGCTCTTACCCACCACTTCTGCAGGAAATGGTTAATCTTTATACTCAAGTACAATCTTCAGCATCCTGCGGACCGGTTCTGCTGCTCCCCAGAGCAGCTGGTCCCCCACGCTGAACGCACTCAGGTATTCCGGACCGAGATTCATTTTGCGTAAACGACCCACCGGGATATCAAGGGTTCCCGTTACCCGGGCAGGTGTCAACTCTCTGAGCGTTTCTTCCCTGTTATTTGCAACCAGATACACCCACTCATTCTGTCCGGCAATGGCTGCTTCAATATCGGCAAGCGGCACATCCCTCTTCAATTTAATGGTATAGGCCTGACTGTGACAGCGCATGGAGCCAACCCGTACACAGCAGCCGTCAACAGGAATCCGGTTGTCTTCCCGATCAAGAATTTTATTTGTCTCACTGATTCCCTTCCACTCCTCACGGGTCTGGCCGTTTTCCAGAGCCCGGTCAATCCAGGGAATAAGACTGGCTGCCAGCGGTGCACCAAAGTTGTCCGTGGGAAAAGCAGAATTGCGTACAGTATCAATTACGTTGCGGTCAATATCGAGAATAGCGGTTGCAGGATTCTCAAGCAGTTCGGCACAGTTCTCGCCGACAAGTCGCATCTGGTTAACCAGCTCACGCATGTTTTTCGCACCGGCACCGGAGGCGGCCTGGTAGGTCTGGGAGGTAATCCACTCCACCCATCCCTGTTCAAACAGCCCGGCCAGTCCCATAAGCATGAGTGATACCGTGCAGTTTCCCCCGATATAATCTTTTATGCCATCAACCAGTCCCTGATCAATAACCTTCCGATTGACCGGATCAAGAACAATGATGGAATTCTTTTCCATACGCAGCGTGGAAGCGGCATCAATCCAATAACCCTGCCAGCCACCCTCGCGCAGCTGTGGATAAACCTTTGTCGTATAGCCACCGCCCTGGCAGGACAAAATAACATCCAGCTCTTTCAGCAACGCCACATCATGGGCATCAAGCAGTTCATAGGTGGTGCCGTTAATTTCCGGCCCGGCCTGACCGGCCTGGGAGGTTGAAAAAAAACGGGACTCAAAGCCCTGAAAATCATCTTCTGCACGCATGCGCTCCATCAGCACCGAACCAACCATCCCCCGCCAACCAATAATACCTACTTTCTTCATTCTGCAATCCTGTAATTTTATACGTTACTGCCTGTATTTTTTTAGTCTGTCACACGACCCGGAGATAATGAATCAGCTCCCGACCAATAAGCGGTGCCACCGAGTACACTTCCAGAAGATCATCCGTTTTAACTCCCGGATAAGTGTCCGCCCCTATAATCCGATTAATCCCTTTTTCCCTGAAACGGGCACGGGCATCCCCGGCCAGTACCAGATGGGTCGCCATGACCATAACTTCCTTCGCGCCGGCCTCATGACAACGATCCGCAGTCTGAAGCATGGAACCGCCGGTACGGATCATATCATCGCAGATAATTGCAGTCCTGCCTTTAACGGCACTGGACAGCTGGCCGACTATGGTTTTATCCACATCGTAGCGATCTTTGTTGGCAGCAGTATGCGGACATCCAAGTTTTCCGGCCAGTCGGGCAACCCGTTTACTGAACCCGTAATCCGGGGAAACAAGCACATAATCCGTCAACTCCATGGCCTGAATCTTTTCAGCGGCAAATTCTTCGGTCCAGATATGACGGGTTCTAATATCTCCTGCATGGGCATGCAGAACTGCCTCGGAATGCAGATCTAAAAAAGCCACATAATCAGGACGAGTCCGAAAGATCTGCCGGGTACGGGTTATCCCCTTGGGAATCTCTCCGGAACCGGGCTTGGCCTGCTCCATGGTTGAATAGCCAAGATAGGGTATAACGACATTCACACTACGGGCATTCCAATATCTGCTGCCGGCAATCAAGTCTACCAGTTCCTGCTGGGCAGCATCGTTATGGGTGGCTCCAATGATGACAATATCACGGCCCGATACATCACAGGGAAAGGCATGATATATCTCCTGGTCTGCAAATTCATTGCGTACCATGGGGGTACAGACAACCCGCAGCTCGGAAGCGACCTTGTCTGCAAGCGGGACAGTGTCCACGGTGGACAGCAACAGAATATTTTCTCGTCGAGTCATAGTATTTAAGTTTGGTTATCGGTTCAGCAGGCAGGCCGTCGGCAACAATCCGGCATCTTTAGATGCCTTCCAACAGCCTGTTAAGCTCTTTTATCTACAGACGGGGCCGCAACACGTTCGCTGGAGCAGGATTGCAGCCTGGTCCTCATGTTTCTGACAAAGTTGTCGTATGCACAGCAGTTCAGCAAATTCGATTAATTTGTTATAAACACATGGTTCAATCTACAAGATTGAACCAGCAGAGAGCATGGATCCCCGATAACAACATTCGGGGATGACGTGAAATCGAAAGCTTTTTGCTGGAGCAGGCTTGCAGCCTGGTCCTCATGTTTATCACAAAGTTGTCGTATACAC
>WFRY01000068.1 GCA_015486315.1 Desulfobulbaceae bacterium | reverse complement strand
TCTCAGAGGAGCCTTCATGCCTTAAAAACCTCGGGGTCTGGGGCAGAGCCCCAGGGAAGAAGGTAAAATTATCATCAAATAGCTTGAAAGGTACCCCATCAATTATCGAAATCAGGCTCATTACCTCCAGCTTGACGGAGAATCTAAAGACAGCGTAACCCAACATGTGCAGTTGTTGAGCCGCTAACCCGACCTACAAGATATTGATATATCGACAAAACTCTTTTAGCTTGACGGCTATGGGCAGCACCCTGATTGGTTATAATATAACGGAGTTGTAAACCATGTCATCCCCGAGTGTTGTTATCGGGGATCCAGGAATTTGTTCATGGCTGAGCTTTGTACGTAATCAGAATGGAAAAAGACGATGGTTTGCCAAGCTTCATCACTTACCCCGTGAGCAGTCACGAAAATTATATGAAGGGGAAGGGAAAAAGACTGCAGGCCCTATAAATCGGGCCTGCAGGACAGACAGAGGTACGGTTGTTCTTAGAATTTATACTGGAATGCGGTCTGAACACGGTTCATGTCGCCGTCTTCGCCATTTTCCACTTCACGATAAGCCCAGAGATACTCAATACCAATATTAACCCTGGCTACCGGACTCCAGATCAGGTTGGTATGTACCGACTGATACTTCTTATTTACTGCATCGGTGACATAATTCATGTCATTGTCACGTTCTGCAAGAGAATAAACCACTGTCGACCGAAGGCTGTCGGTCCAGTAATGATGATAACTGACAAAACCACCCCACTGGTCATTGGTCTCGATGTCATGGGTTACAGGATTAATAAATGCGTCGGCAAACTCAGACTCCATGTACCGGCCAAGTGCATTACCATAGTTCAGCTCAAGATGGAGATGATCCTTACCGAATGTAGGAATATTTGCGTTCAAACTAACAGCTCCACCCCACTCATCATCATCATAGACACCGTCATCAACAATCAGGTCCCTGGCCATGGCAGCCACGGAAAAATGACCAAAGCTTGCATCATAGTTGACCCTTGCAATAAAGTCCGGCATAAACTCGCCGCTTCCGCTCATCTGGGTATTGGTAAAGTCCAGCCCATCCTCATTCAAGGTTTTGCCGATCAGGGTGGTTTCCGGATTTTCAGCAGCAAACATAAAGGATCCGTTTGTGAACGGCTGGGTCCAGCGGATCAAGGCCTGACGCATGAACAGACTACCGGCAGCACCACCGAAGTCAATGGTTTCAGGATAGAGAGACAGGTCGATAAAGGTACTCCATTCCTGTCCGGCCCTCAGGTGGCCGAGCTCACCATAGGCCCTGCGCAGACGGAACCCATAGGAGTTGCTGTATTTCTCATTACCGCCTGCACCGTAAAAGTCACCTTCAATTCTGGTATTGAATTTACCATATTCGGTATCGCTGCTGGATGAAAAACCAAGGCGTGACTGCTTGGCATGCATGGTGAAATCGTTGTCACCATAGTCATCCTTTTCCGAATCCAGCGGCACGGATGAAGGAATATACAGCGTCTTGACAGTGCCGTCGGTATCTGTGTAGATGGCGTCCATCTTTGCATAACCGTAAACGGACATGGTCGTCCCCTCGGGCAGCTTCAAACCACTTGCAGATGCATTATAATCAGCCTTTGCATCCTGCTGAGAAATAGCCTCCTCGGTTTTAATCTGCTTCTGCTCCATGGACTGCATTTTGGTTTCCAGCGAGTTGACGGTCTGCTTCAACTGCTCAATGGTAGCCTTGAGTTCGTCCATTGTCTCAGCCCCGGCCGGGGTTGAGATACCAACACATGCCGTGGAAATAACCAGAGATGCAAAAATAATCTGTGTTTTTTTCCATCCCCATTGTGCCTTCTTCATTCTCTTCTCCTCCTTTTTCATTCTTCTTCTCCGCCGTTAAATTAATAATATATCAACATCTATCTCCAAGATGTAGTGTACTGATCATATACACGGAGTACTTTTTTTAAACCCAACGCCCCCGAAGGTCAAGTAAAAAAATTTAAACTTTTAACAAAATACCAAAAATTTGAACCATTAAGGAAATTTCATCCAGAAACAGTGTCTACCAGCAGATTACATCTTTTTTCGCCTTGTGCGGGGATGATAAATTTAACATTTTTTTTCACACCTCTCATGAAAGACAGGTGAAGTAAAAAATAAGATGTTCTATTGGAATGTTTTGGGATACAACTGGACTATGGCAAACTTTTGCTGGACCAGGTGTGCAGCCTGTCCCTCTTGTTTATCACAAAAATATCGTATTCACAGCAGTTCACCGGATCCGGCTGAGCTGTTATAACCCCATGGTTTAATAGACAAGATTGAACCCGCAGAACGTAAGCGCTTCATTAACCACACTCTTGACATGATAACACCTCGGAATGTAAGCGTTTCAGGAACACCCTGCTGTGCGTGATCAAGGCTCCCGATAATACCCCTGTATATCTGGGGACTTGAGCGCGTGCAGCAGGGTGTTCATGGAGCACTTACCGCAGAACTTTGAAAATCTCTGCCGAAGATTCACCGGAAAGTTGAACTCAACCCAACCTGGTTCCAACATCGTGCCGAAACAACCCGAAAAAAGCAGCAACCTCCATTCCTCACCAAATGACTGGCGGAAGATATGCACCTCAATTACCCAAGAATGCATTTCCTGTGGTCTCTGCCGCAAGGACTGCCGTTACCTGCAGACCTATGGCCTGCCCAATGAACAGGCTGAAGAAGCCCTTGCTCGACGCTTAAATTTTTCCCAGCTCTTCTCCTGCAGCCTGTGCGGTCTCTGTACCGCAATCTGTCCCCAGGATATTGATCCTTCACTGATGTTTTCCTCTCTCCGCCGGGAGGCGGTTGCTGAAAATCAGGGTACCTATAAAGAGCATAACCAGCTTATCGGCTATGAAAAGTGCAGCGGCTCGGAAACCTTTACCTGGTATGGCCTGCCCCGTGGGTGTGAAACCGTATTTTTCCCGGGCTGCGCCCTTCCCGGCACCAGACCGAAACGGGTGCTGCAGGTTATTGAAGTACTCAGACAGGATATCCCCGACCTGGGAGTTGTTCTTGATTGCTGTACCAAACCTTCCCACGACCTGGGACGAATTGACTATTTTTCCCGTTCATTTGACAAACTGAAAAACACACTTACGGCGTCCGGTGTTCGCAGGGTGCTGGTCGCCTGCCCCAACTGTTTCAGGATGTTTGATCAATATGGTGACGACCTGCAGGTAGAGACTATTTATGAGGTGTTGGCGGATTCTACTTTCGAAGTGGATGCTCTTGCTGATGAAGTCACTGTTCATGACCCTTGCGGCGTACGAAATCAACCCCGGGTACATGAAGCTGTACGTAAACTGATCTCCTTTACAGGAGTTTCCACAGTAGAGATGAAGCATCAGCGAAACAGTACGGTTTGCTGCGGTGAAGGTGGAGCAGTCGGTTATCTGAATAAAGAATTTGCCGATAACTGGACAAATATCAGGGCAAAGGAAGCAGCAGGGAAACGAATTATTACCTATTGCGCCGGCTGTACCCATTATCTGGACAGACTGACCCCGACCAGCCATATCCTTGATCTACTCTTTGAGGGGTCAAAAACAATGCAGGGGACAGTGCGGGTGGCACAATCACCCTTTACCTGGATTAACCGGCTGATGCTCAAACAAAAGATAAAGAAACAACTCCCGTAAGCGCTCCATGAACGCCCTGCTGCAGGCGGGAATTTAGTTGTTTCATGGCGTTATGGATCCCCGACTACTACCTCGGGGATGACGAATTTGAAAACTGGGGTATGCACTTAACTCCAGCACATACCATATTTTGTGGTTGATGGTGTCTTTTTTGGATCGAAGTCTACGCTATCTCCGGCCAACAGCATGCCGGAATGACGGATTTGAAGATAATTCCGATCGTCATCCCCGAATGTAGTTATCGGGGATCCAGTCTTTTTACCACCACGTATTGAGAAATTACGAGTTATCATGAATACAGATCTTGTAAGATATTTCGTAACTGCTCACGGGGTATGTGATAAGGCTCTTCAAACTTCTGCTGGAGCAGGCTTGCAGCCTGGTCCTGATGTTTATGACAAAGCTGTCGTATACCCAGCAGTTCAGCGAATCCGATTAATTTGTTATAAACCCATGATTCAATCTACAAGATTGAACCAGCAGAAGTGAACGCAGCCAAAGATACTCTGATTACCCATTAAGCTCAGCCACCTTTTCTGCTGGAGCAGGCTTGCAGCCTGGTCCTGATGTTTATGACAAAGCTGTCGTATACCCAGCAGTTCAGCGAATCCGATTAATTTGTTATAAACCCATGGTTCAATCTACAAAATTGAACCAGCAGAAGTGAACGTAGCCAAAGATACTCTGATTACCCATTAAGCTCAGCCACCTTTTCTGCTGGAGCAGGCTTGCAGCCTGGTC
>WFRY01000067.1 GCA_015486315.1 Desulfobulbaceae bacterium | reverse complement strand
TAGAGGTCAACGAAAGAGTCCTTCATCTGTGCGCTTTCCGTCTGGCCGAATCGAACCCGGAAAACCGCACCCGCCGCAACCGCATGGCCCGGCCCTCTGCCCGGCGGGAACATCGGATAGTAGATTAACACCGCCCATTCTTCTATTAAAATCCCCTAGCCACTGGCAGTAAAGGCCAGTGACTAGGGGCAGATGTCAAGGTTTTGCAAAGTATCACACAAGATAGTTTAGAAGATAATTATTGCTTATTTACGGAAAACACGTAATATAAATTTGATGCCCTCGTAAAAACTTCGGAAAATAATTTTCCACCACTACATGTTGTGATTACAGGCATTCAAAAGCACAACATATTGTGTCTGAAAATCTTGAGGAATACTTTTTACGAGTCCATCAAATTTGGAGAATACATCTTGATGTTTCTATAATATTTGTGCGAAATAGTCTTGATTTTAACCAGCACCCTGTCGAACGTTTGCCGGATTTTTTTACATTAGGACAAAAGGTAATGCAATAATTGAGGCCGGTATTTATTCCGGAGACATATTGAATGTTTTTGTCATTTTGATGTCGCTGGATAATGGTCTAAAAAAAGAGTGAGTAACTACATCAATGAAAAGATTTAAAAGTAGATGTAAATTTTCTGGACATCAAACCTTTATTTTGAGGTTTGGATGGTTGGAAAAGGGGTTTGAGTTTATTAACGAAGGAAAACATTTCTCTGATAGTAATGCCATTGTGGATTTGGGAGTTGGTAAGAACATGGTCGGCAGCATTAAGTATTGGTGCGAAATGACCGGTATTCTTGAGGATGGAATGGTATCAAGTTTTGGACGGAAACTACTAGATGAAGACCATGGATGGGATCCATACTTGGAGGATAATGCATCATGGTGGCTTCTGCATTGGAAACTTGCTACTAATCCCAATTTTCAGACTGCTGGAACAGCTCTTTTTTCTTATCTGCGAAAACCTGAATTTTCAAAGCAGGATGTTGCTGAGGCTGCTCTGCGTTTGGTAGATTTTGGGAAGAAAGCTCCGTCCGATAACATTATCATGCGGGATGTTGATTGCTATATCCGCACCTATTGCGGCACCCGGCGTTTTGAGAAGAAAAAGGTAGGGGAAGAATTTATCGAATGCCCATTGCAGGATCTAAATCTTATACAGCCAATGAATGATGGAGGTATGTTCAGATTTTCAATTGGCAGAAAGTCTTCTCTGCCCCCTGAGGTTGTTGGTTATACGGTATGTAAATATCTCGGTCAGGAAAATAAGAATGCGATGACAATTCAGCGAGTGCTTTACAAAGAGTATAGTCCGGGACAGGTTTTTATGCTTGACGAAAACACGTTGGTTGAGGCTGTTCAGGAACTTCACGAGAGCCCACAATGGGGCTCTCATTTCAACTTTACCGAGTCTGCTGGAATAGCACAGATTCATTGTGATGTTCGTTTGGAAGATGCCGATCAGCTGTTGGATAGTTATTACCATCGGGGGAATGCTTAATGACAAAGGTATTAAAAAGATCGCACTATACCGGTGTTGCCCCTCGTTTTCAGCGGTCGATTAACCTTCAGAATGACTGGCACAACTCGGTCAATTCTTCCGGCTATATTTTGACTCCCAATGTGGCCAACTTGCTTGAGCGGCTGAGCCTAGGTATGCTGTCAAAAAATGGACAGCGAGCATTTGCTTTGACAGGACCATATGGCACCGGGAAATCTGCCTTTGCGGTTTTTCTGTGCCAGCTTCTCAGTAAGGACTTGAAGCAGGCTACGCAGACGGCCAAAATGCTGCCGTCTGATTTGAAGTCTCGGTTGAACAAGGTTCGTAAATCATCAGGAAAGAGAGAAGGTTTTCTTTCTATTCCGGTAACAGCAAGGCGACGGCCTATAGCTCAGTTACTTCTTGAAGGCATGCTCGCTAGTTTGCTGGAACTGAAGCAGTTGAAGTCTGTTCGGGAATTATACCTGAGTATGGAGGCCGCACTTAAAAATAAAGCGTGGCGGGATACGGCCTCTATTACTAAGTTCCTATCAGCACTCACGAAGGAAGCTGAGAAACAGGGCTTTGCCGGGGTTCTTCTGCTTGTCGATGAAGCAGGAAAAACGTTGGAATATGCCCTTCAGGATCGGAGTGGCGGAGATGTCTATATTTTCCAGGAATTGGCTGAATATGCCAATCGGCAATCAAAAACACCGTTGCTTTTTATAATCACTCTGCACCAGATGTTTGATGATTATCTTGAGCTTTCCGATCGAACCCTTAGGAATGAATGGAACAAGGTTCAGGAACGATTCCAGTCAATTCAGTTTAGTGAGTCAGCGGCAACTACCATGCAGATGGTGGCGTCTTCCCTTAAACCTTCCATTCCGCTTCCTTTGGTTGTTTCCAAGGTGTTAGATGAATCGTTGAGCCAGATACAAAAGGGCGCAATACCTTTACCCTTAGGGGTTGAAATCTCTGATTTTAGGGAAATGGCGCGTAATGCATGGCCTTTACATCCCAGTGTGTTACTGGCTATACCGTATCTGTTTAGAAGGTTGGCTCAGAATGAGCGATCTATCTTTTCATACCTTACCAGCCACGAACCTTTCGGTTTACAGGATTACCTTGCTCAGTCCATGTGCGAGGACGACAACTTTATTCGGTTACACCATATATATGCATATTTACTCTCCAACTTCGAGGCTGGACTGGCCCGGTTGCCGCATGCGAAACGTTTGTTGGAAGCGAACGATATAATCAACAGCAGACAGCATCTCACGGCATTCCAATTAAAATTGGTACAGTCCGTTGCGTTGCTGAATGTGCTGTCGGAAATATGTCCATTGCGAGCTACACCTAAAACACTTGCTTGTGCGACTTCTAATTTTGCTTCAGTTGAGCAAGAACTTGAGATCTTGAGGCAGCAATCTGTCTTGACCTATCGCCGATTGGATGGATCATATAGGGTTTGGGAGGGAAGCGATGTAGATATAGAGGCCCGGATAAACGAAGCACGGCGGAAACTTCAAATGGAAGGTACGTCGCCTTTGGAAGCCTTATGTCATCATCTACCCAAACGGACTATTGTTGCCCGGCGGCATAGCTTGAAAACCGGTGTGCACCGCTACTTCAACCTGATATATGCTGAGAGTTTGGGAGAGAATGTGCTGGAAGGTGCGGAGAACTCAGAAGATGCAGCGGGCAGCATACTGGTTTTATTGCCGCAAACGAGTTCGAAAGTACTTGAAGTCAGGGCGAAAGAAAAGACGAAGGATCGGCAACAGCTTATTGTTGCGTTGCCTCGACAGATTGACGCGTTACGTGGTGTGGTGGAGGAGGTTGCCTGTCTTCGCTGGGTTGAAGAGAATACCGAAGAATTGCGGGATGACCGAATTGCCCGGCGTGAGCTGAGTCTTCGACTTGTAACAGGGGAACAGCATATTGCCCAGCTTTTGCAGACCTTGCTCGATCCCCGACCTGCGCCTGTCGGTAACTCATGCCAGTGGATCTGGAATGGAGTCGATCAGTGTCCTCAGAGACCTGTAGACGTGGCGCGGTTACTGTCGTTTGCTTGTGATGAAATTTATTGCAAAAGTCCGTACGTGAGGAACGAATTAGTTGTCCGAAAAAAAATATCAGGAGCGGCTTCGTCGGCTCGCCGCTGTTTACTGGAGCGAATGCTTGACCGGCGCTCGGAGGAATGCCTCGGGATTGAAGGATATCCCCCGGAGCGCAGCGTCTATGAATCGGTTCTACTTGCTACGGGAATACATTATTACGATTCTGATTTAAAAAAATGGGGATTCCGGGCGCCCCCCAAATCTAATGATCGTAACTTGCGGTTTTGCTGGGACTTGATGGAGCAAGTGGTTTTTTCAGAGCAGATCCAGAGGGTGGAACTAGTGGATTTGTTTAGGAAGCTGGCGGAAGTGCCTTACGGTCTCCCTGATGGGGTTCACCCTATTTTGTTTACGGCCTTTTATCTGCTCTATCAGGATGAGTTGTTTCTGTATCGCGAAAACACCTTTGTGCCCGATATCCAGGCAGCTCACCTTGAGTTGTTGCAACGAAGACCTGATCTGTTTTCGGTTTCGGGGGCCCGGTTGGATGGCATACGAAAGGCAGTAGTAAATAGACTGGCTAAAGGTTTGAAACAACCGGCCAAAACGGCATCTGTGGTGCGGGCATTGTATCGGGTATTGAACACCCTCCCTCCTGTTACATTAAAGACGATACAGATCAAGGATACCGCTGTGTTGGAAATGAGGGATTGTTTGCTGCAGGCTGCCTCCCCAGAGGAATTGCTATTTGTAGACCTTCCACGTTGTTTTGGGTTGGATCCTTTTATGCAGGAGGAGAAGCGCCAAAAAGATATGGATTGTTTTTTTGAGCACCTGAATAATAGCTTATCTACGTTACGTAATTATGCACAGGAGCTTCTTCAGAAAAGTAGAAACCTGTTGTTAGAAAAATGTGGGTTACCGGAGAATACGAACGGTTGGCATGAACTGGAGCGAAGGGCTGCTTGGCTTGCTCCACGTATTAAGCACGAGGTGATGACCCCCTTTCTTAATTGTGTGAACAATGGAATTTCTGATGGCGACAATGCCCGTCCCGCATTGTCACTGATTGCCAATCGCCCGTTCGAGCAGTGGACTGATATGGATATCCAGAGCTTTGAGGGCCTTGCCGAGGGTATGGGCGAGCTGTTCCGCCAAACTTGGCATAACTATGGAGATGCCGGCCCGGAGTTAACCGCCTTGGAAATGAAACAAAAAAATGTATTACAAAAAAAACTGGAACCTCAAATCAAAAAACTGGGCAGCAAAAGCTCTCCCCGTGTGATCGCAGCCGCATTGCGAGAGTTGCTGGATCAAATCGAATTGGTGTAGATGCTGCTCTGGAAGGAAATCATGGATATAAACAAAAAGAAAACCGAGCAAACCGACAAACCGGTTCGTCATATCATCGCGCTATCCGGCGGCAAGGACAGTTCAGCTCTGGCGGTTTATTTACGCGGTAAAATTCAAAATGTGGAGTATGTGTTTTGTGATACGGGTGAAGAACTTGTAGAAACGTATGATTTTATTAGTAAGCTAGAGGACTATTTATGTGCGAGCATAATATGGCTTAAGTCGGAGAAGGATTTTAAGTACTATGTAGATTTATACAATGGTGTTTTACCGGATGCAAGAACTCGGTGGTGCACCAGGATGTTGAAATTAAAACCCTACGAGGACTATATAGGTGATGATCCGGTTATTAGTTATGTTGGTATCCGGGCCGACGAACCCCATCGAAAAGGATATATTTCTACCAAACCGAACGTTACGACTGTCTTTCCATTTGTAGAAGACAATATCCGGCACGATGATGTGATGCGCCTTTTGAAAGATTCAGGCCTGGGTTTGCCCCAATATTACAATTGGCGTTCCCGTTCAGGCTGTTACTTTTGTTTTTTTCAACAAAAGCGCGAATGGGCGGGACTGTTGGAAAATCATCCGGATCTTTTTGAGAAAGCAAAATCATATGAAAAATTTGACTCGGTAACCGGCGAACGCTACACCTGGAATCAGGGGGAGAGCCTGGCTGAG
>WFRY01000066.1 GCA_015486315.1 Desulfobulbaceae bacterium | reverse complement strand
GTGAAGGATTCAATGCTGCCAAGGGTGTTTATGAAGACCTCCTTGACGCAGGTATTATTGATCCTACAAAGGTCACCAGAAGCGCTCTGCAGAATGCAGCCAGCGTATCCGGCCTGCTTCTCACCACAGAGGCCATGATTGCCGAGGCACCAAAGAAGGAAGAAGATATGGGAATGCCTGGCGGCGGCATGGGTGGAATGGGCGGAATGCCTACAGGGGCAATGATGTAGCCTCTCCATCTATCAGGATTGACAACTGATTACAGGCCCCTGCATGCATGAAGTGTGCAGGGGCCTTTTTTGTCTGATTTTGCGGGTATTCAGGCCTGTTCAGAAATAGTTTCTGCTGTAACTGTTCAGCGTTTCGTTTGATGGCATGTGAATGGTATTATTTTTCAGCACCGTGAGGAAAATTTCTTATTTTTCTAACCCGGTTTTCCCGGTCATTTTTGCAGGGCGGCATCGACTGTTACTCCTTCTCTTTGCAGACAGCTTATGAGCGGCTCCAGGTTGCGGGCGCCGGTCAGGATAAACGTCCAGGTGGTGCCGTTTTTGAGATGCACTTCAAGCTGGGGATCATGACGGGAGGCATTTAGCAGGGTGGGGCCTGCAGCGCGCCAGTTGAGCAGGCTGACCAGGAAGCCCAGCCTGGTTACCCACCTGGAGGCCTGCCAGTGGCCCAGCCGTATGGAATCCACCTCTCCGACGGATATCGTCCGGGTGCCGGAAGGTAAATAATGAATGAGTCGGCCGCCCCCGCATTGCAGGCCGGTTCCGGCATAGCGGGCCGCCATCTTGAACATATACAGGCCAAACAGGGTGAAGGCCCACAGGATAAACATGGGGACGATAAGGTTGCTGGACAGCAGGGAAAAAAATCCGTCCGGCGCTGCCGACAACCCAACCCCCAGGCCCAGGGTGAAGAATCCCATTACAAACATCCAGGCCACCAGATCAGGGCCGATGACCGCAGCAAATCCCGCGCCGTAACAGAGGGTATTCCGATCAAATCTTCGCCGCGGTAAAAAAATATAAGAGAGCAGCCCGGCAAGGACAAGCAGGGGGCTCCACAGGGCATAGGGATGCCGATAAAGATAGGGAGCTTGTTTGAACCCGTACCAATCAGGTGATAACATAGAAATTCTCAAGAAGTGTCCCGCAGGCGCCCCCTTTTCCTTGAGATAGCGCGTGGGATGCCTGGAGCTCATCTGGCTAACGATATCCTTGATAACAGGGGCATTGGCTTTGAAATAGCTGCCTCGCTGCGTGCGCAGGGTATTGGCGACCGCCTGCCATTTTTCCTTAGAAAGAGCCAGGACAAGCCCCCTGGTTTCCTCCTCCATGTACTGTTCAGGAGTCTGCCCTTTATGCTCCCAGCGATAGGGATGACGGGCCAGTTCCCTGGCAAAATCCGGCCGCTCAACATGATACAGGACAGGAGCAGGAGCCATGAGGACGGACACTGCTGCCAAAGTACAAATTACAAGAAGAAACCGTCTGAGTAGTTCCATTGGCGTTTACTCCGTGTGGGGCGCTGCTGGGTATGAGTCCATATCGGTCAGGTGCACAATGGGTATTGGGCGGTAATTGATCGGATGTTTCTCCGACCCTGCCCCTTGACTGCCTATTGTCTTGTTCCCAACTATTTATGATGACTGAGGCTGAAATTCATATGGAAACGACCCATGTAAATAGAATGGGCCAGCCCCATGTACAAGATATACCATGCAGCAGGCAGGCAGAAACAGGAGATAAGCCCGGGCCACCGCTATCCGGCCAGGTTGCCCATCACCCAGTAGAGGCCGTTTCTCAACAGGAAGGACAACATCATTATGGCCGCAAAACCATATAGATCCAGGTCAGGCCGACTTAAACCATTTTTTCAGTATCTTGAGCGCACCTGGATCATACGACCTGGACAGCATGAACTTGAATTTTTCTCCCGTAGTCTTGATTTTGAAAAAAGGCAGTGGTGTGTCTGGATCAGCCTGGTTTGAACCAAGGTACTCCTTGATTTTCAAAGAAAGAATGTCTTGTCTGAGAAGGAAAAAATTACCTTCACTCTCCCTGATGATTTCCTCCGGATCCATGGCAAGATAACGGTTGTACCAGGACATCCCTGTGGCGACACTCTCTCCCCATGAGGCAAGAAAACCCTTCCCCTCGGCCTTGTTCTTCTGCCGCAGCTCAGCCATATCCTGCTTTTGCCTGTTCAATACACCCTTGTTGACCAAGGCAAAGATCAGTCGTTTATCAGTAATCACCAGTGTATAGGTATCTCTTTTAAATCCAAGCAGTCCCTTTTTACGGGACACGCCTGGAATAACAGCCAAAACCTGTTCCTCGCTGCTTTTGTTTTGTAGCGATGTTCTCTCACTCATTGCGTTATTTCTCCTTTATGATGCTGCCGCCGGATGCCGGAATCGGGCTCTCTGCCATCCCCTTCATGCCAATCAGACCATTTTCTCCAACCAAGACCGTTGCTGAGCCGTTAAAACCGTCAAGGCTCAATGGTTTTACCATGGGGAACCTTTTAACCACGCTCCATTGCCTGCCGTCATAATGTAACAGGAGACCGTCTACTGGCCCGGAACCAGTCCATTCCTTTTCATAGCCCGTGAGATATAAATTTGTTGTGGTGTCGCCCCATACGCTGGTAAATTTTGTGATTTTTGAACTCTCCCTGGACTTGAATTCAGACTTTGTCCATGATGAACCGTCAAAGAGATACAAAGTACCAGCTTCTATAGCGGCAAGTTGACCAGCGGCTGTGACATGCAGGTCTGTAAAACGAGGAATAGAATTTTCCTTGGAAAAAGATATTTTGGACCAGCCTGAGCCGTCAAAATGATACACGGCTGTTCCGGCGGCATAAATATTTGTGGCGGAACTCCCGGATAGCAGGAAAAGTTGATCCATATCATCAAAAGAGGCCCTTTCATACTTCCACTGCTTTCCATCGAAATGATATATTTCGTTATCTTTTGCCATGATATAGATATTGTCTTTCCCTGCACCCCATATAGATAATAAATCAGGATCGCTAATTGAGATTTCTTCCTTTTTCCAGGTTGAACCGTCAAAGTGCACTAATGCTCCATGTTCACCAACGGCATATATATCAGACGAATCACTGCCCCATAACGAGACAAGGTTTTTCGTTGTTTGGCTCTGCATGGTTTTCCAGTGGCCATCTCTATATGTCTTGATGGTTCCAAAGGTACCCACGGCAAATATGGTACCATCTGAAAAGGCCATGACATCATTAAGCCAGGGGTTGTCCACACTCCACTTCTCACCATCAAGGGAAACAGTTATTGCAGAGGCACCGGAAGATAATACAGTAGATATGCCTGAAAAATGCGCAGTGCCATTTTGATCATTCCAGAATGATGTGATATTTAAATCGTGATACGGACACGGCATTATTTTCCAGCCTGCCTGCGTGTACTCGACAATACCGCCGGAATTCCCTGCGGCAATAAGTGTTTCCCCGCCTTTTCCAATAACTTTTAAATAGCCTGTATATTTAGGGAGCGGAACGGCAGACCATTTGGATCCGTCATAATGAAAAATCACCCCCGGGCCGCCGCCACTGGCTCCTCCGCCTGCGGCATACATATCCCTGCCGGACGGGGCAGAGTACAGGTCATTCAGCCAGGAGCCTTCAATGGTTTGAACAGACTGACATTCCAGGGCATTGCATTTCAGAATAAAGCCATTTCCAAAGCTGCCGCCGACAGCAAAAAACTGGTCGATATTTTCGCCTCCAACCGCGTTTATATAATCCCCGGAGGTGAGCCCGGTTTTTACCTTTGACCACTTCTCCGAGTCATAGGTAATCATCATTTCTTTTCCAGCGAGGACAAGATGGCCGTCATCAGTATGCCATATTGATGACCACACGGCCTCGGAGGTGAGCGGAGAATCAATTTTCTGCCACTTTTCCCCGTCATAATGGAGCAGTTCCCGGTTGCCTGCCGCGTATATATCTGTGCCGGAAATACAGGTAATGGTCTTCAGAGCACGTGTCTCTTCCGGAGTTTTCATAATTTTCCAGGTTTGACCACTGAGGGAGATTATTTTCCCACCCTCTTCATCATCTGTAACTGCATAGAGTTTTGAATCCACCCGGCAGATATCCTTGATGGATGAAACCGGGGGGAAAGAGCTGTCACTGCTCCAGCCGCTGGATGATGCCGTTTCCGAAGACCTGGCAACTCCTGTTTTTCGGGGCTTGCCAATGCGCTGCTCCAGCCTGTGGACAAGGTCTTCGAGTCTTTTGTCTGGTTTGAGGGCCAGGCTTTCCCTGTACTTGTGTACCGCTCCTTGCAAGTCTCCCCTGAGCTGCAGCCGGGTCCCTTCAATTTGCAATCTATCTGCCTCGATATTCGGGGACTGGGCAGGCGGCCGGGAGTCTGCCCTGCAGGTTACTGATAAACAGGGGGCGCAGCACAGTAAGATAACAAGTATTGTACAAAAGACATTGAGACAGGCAGGTCTGCCCGGATTAAAATTATCGTTTATCCCTTCATGATGCAATTCAGACGGCAGGCTCATGGGCGATCTCCATTTTAATTACGGGACATGATACAGGCAGCCGGGCAGGATTATTCCTCCAGCCCGGGCATACATTACCGGAAGAAAAATCAGCGCCCCCTGGCTGTTGTACCTGTCCATTGTTTACTGTTCACTACGGTATCCACCTTCTGCTCAAGGGAAAATAACTGTTCCGGTACAGTACGGCTGCCCCTGTGATGGATAACTGTTTTGGTTACACCATTGTCGGTAAACGAAAGGATTACCGACGGCATATCAGTCATGCGATTTTCATAAACATCCTGCAGGGAGAAAAACCGGGCCTTGCGAAAATCGCTGATGAGTTGTTCAACCTTCTCTTTTCCAATGAAAGCGGTTCGATGACCTTTAATCCTTACGAATTGCTTTCCCTCGTATTCAACTGTGCCGTTACGGTAAACAGCCAGCTTGTAAGCCGGACAGGTCCCATAACACATGGTCCTCTTCATGGTGATAACGGGCTTTTGATCTGCCTGCCATTTAGCAAGCGGGATAATGGTATCGGTTACTGCATCATAGACCGAGACCTTGCCTGTTACGGCATTCACCACAAATGTTGCGACCCTGACAGCATGGGTGCCATGATTTTCACCGAAATAAACCCGGAATTGTCCCTTCTTCCATGCGGTTTCATCTCCCGATTCAACCATGGTGAAAGGGCTTGCACCCTGCTCCCTGATGTATTTTGCCAGGTTCTGCACTTCAGGGACTTGCCAGACAAGCTGTTCCGCCTCCTGGCCTGTGATAAGATGCCTCTCTTTCTCCCTGTAATTCCAGTCGGCGCCGGATTGCCAGGCAGTTTGCGCCTGAACCAATGCAGCAAAAACCGGGCACAAAACGCCATAGATAGCACAGACCATCAATATGGTATGAGCCAGCCTGGATTTTGCAATCTCACAGGGGCATGACATAACGGTATTAATTCCTTTTCCTGGCTGTAATGCCGGGGGGCATTATTTTTTCTGCAGTTCCTGAATGTGTTTTCTGGCCGCGTTGACTGTAAATTCATCGAGCTCTGTGCCCTTGTCCACTATCATCTGATAAACCTCCACTGCACGGGCATTATGCCCATGCTGTTCCAGTGCCCGTCCGTAATCGAGGCCGAACTGTTTGAGCGCCCCGGCAGAGTAATTGTGTTTCTTCAGGTACTCTCCGGCAACATGTTCCACGCCCGCATAATTTTTGGTTTCCTCGTAGGCCCGCACCAATTTGGACGTTATATCCTTTAGAATCTTCGAGTTGGGATATCTTTTCGGAAACGGCTCCAGCAGGGCGATAATTCTTTGATAATCAGGGTTTTCGTAAGCGTACAGGTACATATTGGCAAGTCGAAAGTAGGCTGCCTGGGCATAGTCAGTATCAGGACAGCGTCTGATAACGGTCAGGTAGTCATTTTCAAAACGCTCAAGTTCACCAGTGTCCAGTGCGCCCATCTCTTTAAACAGTTTCCCGGCCAGTTCTTTCTGTTCCGCCATGGAGAGTTTTTTATCCTCCGGATTAGCAGGGCGGACAGGGGCCTGTGTCATATTTTTTACAGGCGGCTGCGCAGCCCCCGGGGACTGCTTTGATTGCTCCTTCGATGTCTGTGAGAAGAACAATGCCGTAACATCTTTATTGTTGAGCATGATCTTACCTGATGGTGTCAGGCGAATATCCAGTTGATCAACTGTTTTCCCGTTTTCCGTTTTACGATTGGCCAAGGCGGTAAAACCGGCCAGCATCAAATGTACGGATGGAGAGTCAATGATTTTGTTAATAATTGTCTTGATCTCATCCGGATTTTCTATCATGAGTTCCAACTGTCCCACAGACTTGTATCTGGCGGACTTGTTAATATCTGCATGCAGAGCCACATTTATTCTCGCTGCAGGAAAGGCTATAAAGGAATTCAGCAGGGTAAAACTTAATTTACTGTCCAGCAGGGTGTTCATTCCATTCATCATGACCTGGTCCTGGAGCTGACCAAGCCCGCCCTCAACAATGGCATCAGGATTGTTGATGAGCATAAGCAAAGACGGAATATTCGCTATCTGCATATTAACGGCCGCGGCCTCAGGCATGACATCGTCCTTGCCGGGCGTATGGCGGAAGCCCGAAAAACTGCTGCTGATATGAATCGTGCCGCCGTTGCCTGTGCCGGTATCAAACCCGGCGCCAAAAGCTGCCTGGTCAAGTATCACCGGGCTCTCCAGCAGATTTTCCGCCTTAATCCCTTTAACGGTTATCTTGCTTGAGGCTGTACTGATCAAGGATAGAACCGTTTTAATAACAGCCGGCCCCTCTTTGCTCAGAAATTTTTTTCTGACTGTTTTATCCTGTATATTCGCGGCCTTGTCCAGTTTGTCGAAAATGTCGCTGAACAGGGCAGGAGGAACAGGAGCGGTTCTGAATATATTTTTTGATGTCACCTCGCCGATTTTGAAGGATACGGGATTTGTCCCGTCCGGTTCCCTGAATACTATGCTGGAAATTATCCCGTTACCCTCGGAGCTGAAACGGTCTTCTCCCTTTTCCTTGACCATTGTCTCTGCGTAGTCTGCATGATCAATGACGAAAAACGCTTTGCCGCCGTTTTCCAACCTTACACCGCTTATATCTATCTTCCCTTCTGATGAAATAAATGATTGCAAACAACTATCCATGGTTCTTGAAAGATCCTTCAGATCGGCAACCTGAAAATTACTCTTTTCCCTGAGAAGATTTCTATACTGCTCTTTCAATTTCTGATAACTCATAAGGTCGGTTCCATTGCCCACAACTGAAAAGGATATGGAATCTATGGTTCCCTTTCCCTTATTATCGTCGGCTGCAAGCATCGCCCCTGTCAAACTGCCTGTGTAGGCGTCGGTCCACTGTCCGCCTTCTCCTTCCTTACGTTTTGAATGAAAGACAAGACGCTTGAGGCTGAATGCATCCTTGTTTTCGCCTGCTGATGAGGAGTTACCAGCATCAAGGCCGATATCTGATAGATCCACGTTGGTTTCGACCAGGCTCTTCTGCTGACGATTCCACATAAGCCAGATTCTGCGCTGGCCGGTAACAATGGCAAAAGACTCGCTATTCTGCTTCAGAAACAGTATCCTGGCGGGTATCTCTATATTGACAGCAAGAATTTCTGCTGACCGCGGCTGGCAGACCATGATTACAGGCCCCATGTCAATCGTCCTGCGGCCCTGATCAAACTGCAAAACAAAAGGATCAAGACGCACATTGTATGCATCCCCGGCCTTTGTTACCTTGAAATCACGATTGGTATTCAGAAGGTCCGGATTGTCCTCACTAACAAGGGAATCAATCTCTGACAGCGTCCAGTCAACAAAATCATAAACCAGTTGTTCATCAGGAGATGCAAGGTGATGCACAACCTTTCTCGCCTCTTCTGTCAGAACCTGATGTCCCTGAATCTCTTTTGGCAGGGTGCCTGTCTCTGCCTCTGCCCCAGGCTTCAATGACTGCGAAGCCGCCCCCCCGGTTTTTTGTACCTGGCCTGGCCTGCCTGAAACAGCAATATGCCGCTCAAGGCGGCTGACAAGGTCTTCCAGCTTTTTGTCAGGCTTCAGAGCCAGGCTCTGCCGGTACCTGGCAACTGCATCTTCCAGTTTACCCCTGAGCTGGAGTTGAGTACCCTCAAGCAGTAACTGTCTCGCCCTGACGGCTGCCTGATCAGCGTTATTTGGCGCGGTGCCTGTCAGGCTGGTGGCAGGAAGAAAGAGGCATAAGAAAATCAGCATGAGAATAACAGGGAGATAAACAGTTCTGTCGGGCTTTGACAGGTGATTATCTTGCGTAACCCATGCGGTTCTCCAGAGATTCATAAAAGTAATTCTCCATAGACTTTCATGTTGCTCCGTCCACACAGTGCAACACTCCATTTTATGAAAAGGCAAGAGAACTCGCAGTGCATTTTCAAGGTAAAAAATAATTTTTCACATTTTGAAACGCTCAATTTAGGATTCTGTTTATTTCGCTCTAATTGCATTTTCCAGGGAGCCGCTGATGAACTCGGGTAGTTCATCGAGAGATTTTCCTGTCAGTCTTCGTACTGATCGCTCTGCTTCTACGATGTTAATGCGGTTTTCACCGAATTCGCGAAGTATTCTCTCAAGCCTGTTGAAGTAGTCAACGCCGTTCATATTATCCAGGAGAAATTGCCGAGAGTTTTTCGACTGGCGCAGGTTCGGGATGAGTTTGGTTCGAATTTCTTTGGCAAGGCCCCTGCACGCTTCCCCCATTTTTCCAACTTTGGTGATGAACCCCATGCTGTGTTTGCCCAGCATATGGTCTGCTTTGAATTTGACTGTTCTTGCAGTTTCACCAGCCAGTTCCTTGCTTGCCCTGCACGGGTCAGTCAGGATGGCAACGTCCTGAAATGCTTCTTGGTGGGCTGAGGTAGTCAGGTTGGCGAAAGAACCCTCTGCGGAATAGCCGGTTTCAAGGTGATATGCTTTACGAAAGAATTTTTCGCCCTCTTTCTGGAACTGCGAAACAGGCACAGGCTTTCCGTTTTTCATGAGAACTTTGACTTCTTTTCCGTCAATTATGGCGGTTTCAAGGTGGTTTTCCACGAGGCCGATATCCCAGTCCATCCCAACGGATCTGCCCGATGCCGCGTTTCGGTATTCTCTCAGATCGAAATCTTCCCAGCCTTGCTCTTCCATCATTTTTTTGAATCGGGCTTCCACCCTTGCTTTCACCTTGTTTTCATACTGAATGTACATTTCCCTGGTAGCCGGAGTCCCATTGTATTTCAGATAGTTTTTGGCATGGGGGTTGGCCATGAGTTTTTCCGTTTCTTTTTCCATCAGCGCGGCTTCCCGGTTCGCGGCGGCAGTTTCCCCCCGCCGGGTCAGTTCCCCTATTTTCTGAAGCCTGGTTTCGTATTGTTTGACCATGTTGATGGACATTTCCCGTTCCTGAGCGGTCAGCGCGCTTTCGAAGGCGTATTTGCTGTATGCCTTTTGTGCCGCCGAGCAGGTTTTCACCGCCCCTTTCATTGCCACATGGCAAGCTCCAAGGAGGGCCAGGGTTACGGTTGTATTCCTGACTGCCCCTTTTAATCCCTGTTTTTTCCCCGTCCGGGGATCCACCGTGTTGTATCCGTCATACGCACTGCCGGCAATCATGGTTGTCATGTTGATGCTTTTAATCCCATGTTCCACCCCGGCCAGAATACCATCACTGATGCCGTTGGTGAGACCGGTATAACCGGCATAAAGGTACATGGTACCACCGGACTGAATGGTGGACGCAATCATGAAAGCGGTGTCAGCCTTGTCTTTCACGTACTCAGCGGCTTCAAGATAATCGTCCATGGTTGCCACTTCCATGTTGGCATCCACCTGGCCCTGTTCCAGATTCTGTTGGTATTTTTTCTGCAGGGCCGCATAGATGGCTGCCAGCTTTGCATCATCTCCAGCTTCAAGCGCTGCTTTCCGCTGCCGTTGTGCCCAGTCTCGAACTCCAAGATCATCCTGGTCGATCATTTTCCTGGACATTTCCCCGATTTTACGAATCATGTCTTCACGGTATTCCGCTTGATGGATTTTTTCCTGGTACTTCCGACTGTCTTCCAGAAACCGACTTGCTGAAATCTCCGCGTTGACTTTGTCCCAACGAGTCTCCGTATGCCGGAACTGCCCTGTCTTCAGTTCAGCCAGCAGGTCTTTTTGCTGCTGCAGATTTGCCTCTTTGCCCATAATCATCCATTCGTAGTGCTTTCTCTCCGCTTCTGTTCCAGCCTTCCTCATCATTTCCCGGTAGCGGTTAATGTCGTCTGTCAATTGTTCAATGGTAAGCTGGTAAATCTCTTCTTTGCCGCCGGAAAACGCATCCGGTTCATTGGCTGCCTGCTGTACTTCCGGTGCGTTTGTGTGATTTTGCAGGCTGAATCTGTAAACAACCAGGACTGTCGGATCCTTTTCTCCATTCTCTGATAAAATTCGGAACCTGAACGCAATTACACCATGCTTTTGTTGCAACGATTTGAACAGGCTTCGAGTAAATCTGAGGTTCATGCAGCTAATCTCCTGTCCGGTTTTAAACAGGTCATCCAAATTCATGCCGACTGAAGCTGTTGGCAGAATGACAGCCGCCATTCTTACATTGCAATTAGACGAAGCAGCCAATTCCATATCCCACGTTTCACTAATCCTTGTTTTACTGATGCTCCAATCGTCAACTTCACCGCTCATGTCGTCCACTATTGCGAATGCTCTTGATGGCATTTTCCAGGAGAAAGTAGCCACCACATCTCCCCTTGGTGTTGGGTTCTCAGAATCCCACTGCTGTCTGGAATCATAGAATTTGACTACAGCTTCATTTTTGCCCGGCACCTCCGCGTAGCTTACAGAATACGGTTTTGAAATTAATTGTCTGACCTCGGGTTTTGTGTTGATCAATATTTTCCTGAACTTCGTCTTGTCTGGTGACTCTTTCGTTTTTTCTGAGTCAGGCTTATTACTCACATCCATTGCATGATTCTCAACCAACCCGCTTTGTGATTCACCTTCAACCATTGAAAGGCGGATCATATCTTCAAAGAATTTTTCTCTTTTCTTTTTTATTTCCAAGGCATTGGGGACCTTGCCGATTTTGTTCATATGCATGTTGATTTCCGCCAGTTGCCGCTGAATTCCCAGGATGCGTTTCCGGTGGCGGAGGAGGGACCGGGAAGCCGCCTCAGCCATGTTCTCATTCTTAAATGCCAGTGCGTTTGTAGCCTCAGCGGCGGCTTGCCCATACCCCCCCATTTCAACAGATAATCTCGTTTTCAGGGTAACCAGCCGGTAAAGTTCCCGGTTGAGGCTGGTAAAATATTTTTTGACTTCATCACAGGGGTATTCATAGTACTGGGCGAATTGTTTTTTCAGGGTGGCGACCTGTTCTGGTGTCAGTTTTCCGTAGAGTTGTCTCAGCAGGTTCATGGTTGTGGTGATGGCGCCCGTGTCCACAAAATTGTTCAGAGCAGCCATATCTCCCATGGGGGGGATGGCCAGGACCGCCGGAACAAAGGTCTCTTGAGCCTCGACGGGCCTGACGGAAACAGCAATATGCCGTTCCAGGCGGCTGACAAGGTCTTCCAGTTTTTTGTTAGGTTTCAGAGCCAGGCTTTGCCGGTACCTGGCAACTGCCTCTTTCAGTTTCCCCCTGAGCTGAAGTTGAGTACCCTCAAGCTGTAACTGTCTCGCCTTGACAGCAGCCTGATCGCCGCTGTTCTGTGCGGTGCCCGACATGGCGGTGGCAGGAAGAAAGAGGCATAATAAAATCAGTATTGGAATAACAGGGAGATAAACAGTTCTGTTGGACTTTGAGGGGTGATTATCTTGCGTAATTGATGCATTTATCGACAATTTCATTTAAGTAATTCTCCCTTGTCTCACTGATCTGAAGTATGAGTAAGGAAACTGGCCTTATTCATCCCTCAGCGCCTCGGCGGGATCAAGACGGATGGCCTGGAGGGCGGCCAGCGTGGCGGAAAAAATGGAACACGCACAAAGCCCCGCTATGAGAATAACAATATGTGTTGTTGACAGGGTACAAAACGATTCTGATGCCCGCAGATGACTGCTGAACAGGTGATTGATAATCCGTGCCACTATCCAGAAGACCAGACCGGCCAGGGTCAGACCGCTGGCGGACAGTATCAGCCCCTGTATTACCGGAAAGAGAACAATCTGCCGTTTCAGAAGCCCCAGCAGGCGTAATATATTCAATTCTTTCTTCTTTCGTTCCACCGATGCATACAGACTGGCGGTCAGGGCCGAAATGCCGCCGATCACCCCCACTGTTGCTATGAGCCAGAAAATAAGGCTGAGGTACCTGTCCAGCCTTCGTACTTCAGCGATTCGCTGCTGCTCCGTGTGTACGGCAATACCTTCATTCTCAAGGACCTGCTGAATTTTGGCTACCTGGTCAATGTTGCCGGTGTACATGCGAAAACCGGCATAGCCGCGGCGGGCCAGCAACAAACACTTTGCCCCGGGATCATAGACAACATCCCGATACCGCAGAAGGTTGAGCCTGCCTGCCAGAGGCGCCGGCGCAAAGGCCGTTTCCGCCGGCAACTGCCCGGTGAAAGGCACTACCCGCACAGACATGACAAGGTGCCGCCCGGCCTCCTCTATTGAAATGTCTGCCGTGCGGGAGGACATGTCCACCATGCTGACAGCAATTGTTCTGATGCTGCCGTTAGACAGGCCGGCACTGTTCAGGGTACTGACATCGCCTGACCTTTTCCCGAGAGCAAATAATTTCATGTGATATCCAGCGCCCTGTTGACCTTCGGGAGGTGAAAGAACAATATCAACCGGCCTGACCCATGGCAGGACCACAGCATTCTTACCCCGAAGCCGGTGACGGACTGCCTGGATACTTTCTTCACCTGCGGCCCGCCTGCTTACCGTGACATGGTAGATTGTCCATCCGCCGTCGGGCTGAAACCCGAGAATCGACGTGGCATCCCTGGTTGAAAGCGTTTTCAGCGTTGCAAAACCGGTATTGTTGATAAGCATTATCTGCTCCAGCCTGCTCAGGGGCTCCGGGGTGAAAATTGCGGCCCAGTCATAGACCGGATAGGCCACGGGCAGCGTGCCCTTCCAGCCATAGGCAGGCACGGCCCTGCCGTCTTTAAAATCTTCCACTGCCTCTATGACATCAAGCCTGACAAACGCGGCCTTCAGGCCACTTGCCCGCACGTCGAGAACTCCCTTGACGCGCACCCGGAAAGAGCCGTCTTCCCTTCTGCCATGTATAATGCGGCTGCCTCTCAGTGTAACAGAGTCGCTGGCCACGACCCCAAGGGCCTTTGCCGCTGCATCGGTAAGGACGCATTCTCCCCGGTCTGGAATGTTTACCCCGTTTTCCAGTAACAGGGGATCATCCGCACCTGTAGCCATCAGGGAGAGTCTGCTGTTTTTGCCCTCACTGCTGACAGCAGTGACCGTTGTGGAAATCTGCCGCGTCATGGGGATAACAAAGCTGATCTCAGGATGGGCCGCCCTCACCTGCCTGAACCAGTCCCTGTCAAAGCGATGAGAGCTGATTGGCCGTATTTCCCTGTTTTTCGGATCCTCCACAAGACGCCCCCTCAAGGTCTGGATGGTGCCCGCCTTGAGGCCGAACAGAATCAGCAGCGGGGCTATGATTGATGCTATGGCAAAAATCAGGCAGGTACTGAGCAGCCAGTCATGGATAATGTCTTTAGTGGCTAATCTGAAAATCAACTGACTTCTTTCCGTTTAGATTTTAAGACACTGCCCGCAGGATTCCGCCTCTGCACGGATACTGTCGCCTGTGTCTCAACAGACGTAAGACGCTGCACATCAAAATGCACCTCGGCATCAGCAATATCCTCAATCAGGCTCTGGTCATGGGTTACCATAACCACGGCAGAACCCACTGCGCGGGCCAGCTCCTTCAACTCATCCCGGATGTCAAGGGCAGTTGGATAGTCAACTGCGGCGGTGGGTTCATCAGCCAGGACGATTGCCGGACGGTGGATCAGGGCGCGGGCCACAGCTACCCTCTGGCGCTGACCACCGGAGAGATGCTGCGGTTTTTTTTCAAGCTGGTCGCCCAG
Organism: Desulfobulbaceae bacterium; assembly: GCA_015486315.1. Lineage (GTDB taxonomy): Bacteria > Desulfobacterota > Desulfobulbia > Desulfobulbales > Desulfobulbaceae > Desulfobulbus_C. The sequence continues at coordinate 7,919 of WFRY01000066.1, read as the reverse complement.
GCCAAGCCTGCTTATCAGGCCGTCAAATTCATCGGTCTCTACCTGGACATGACTGATATCCGCTGTCAGCCGGATATTTTCCCGGACATTCAGAAAGGGGAGCAGCCCGCCATTCTGGAGCACATAGCCAATATGTTGCCCCCTTATCCGGGCCATTGCATTTTCTGACAGCATATCAAGCCGGTAACGCTTTATGCCGCCGGACAGGTTGACACAGATATCAAAAAGGGACAGGGAGGTGGGTGCCAGGACAAGGGCCAGCAGATCAAGAAGCGTGGATTTGCCGCAGCCGGACGGCCCGACCACGGCAAGGAATTCTCCCTGATAAACAGTCAGTTCAGGTACCCTGAGGAGAAATGTCACCCCTCCCTTGGTTCTTTTTTTCTCAACCTGCCGCAACTCATAAACGATTTCAGCCATGGCTGAATGCCTTTTCAGGGAAGCAGATCCAGGGTAATGGGATAAACATAATCGCCGGGGTCATCTCCCTGATTGAGCTGAACCCATCCTTCCGGTGAGTCGTGGATGGTTTCGTAGGCCATGATTCTCGCCTCAAGATCGGCAAGGAACATATCCTGCTCATCAACAGACCAGCTATCCCACAGTTCATTGGTCATGTCCATGATCCGGCTGGTATAGGGAAGACCCTGGAGAAACTCGGGAACCAGGCCGGTCTGAGCCAGTGATTTAGCCCGCTTTATCATCTTGGGATCTCTGGCCGTGCTTGCAGCGGCAGCCTGCAGGGAGGAGAAAAAATCATCGCCGCTGATCTGACCGGTGCGGCCTGCCTTCAGGATGGTCTGCAGAGTCTCACGCAGGGCATCAATCTGACGTTTGTTTATCAAGAGTCTGACCTCAAGCGCCTGGATATCCGTGTCGATGAGATCCTTGTCCGTTACCCAGGCCACAATATCATGAGGTGCCTGGGCACCAGCCTTTGACCCGATCCACTGGACAAAGGCGGCCTTCATGGTCTGGTTAGACAGAGTCTTTGTGGCAGGCTGCCCGGTATCTGCTGTTTCAGGCGGCTGCGTGTCTTCAAGAAGGTCAAGGTTGACATCCTGACCATTTTGGGCATTGGCTGTTTCCCCGGTAGTTACCACCATGTCGGAGACAGGCGCGGTTGTGCCGGTAGATGCCACCTGACTGTCCGGTGAGGGTACTGCGGTATTTCCGCCGCCATTTGAGCCAATACTCTGGGCCTGCTCAATGAGAGTCAGAATCGTGCCGGTAACATCAGATGAAAGCTGTTGAAAACCTGATAAATCTTCGGAAGATGTTGAAAAATACGAAGGCGTCTGGACACCCGGATTCTGACTCAGGGTCTTGAATTGCTCTTCTGTCGTTTCATGGTAATTCACTGCCCTTGGATCCTTTATGTGAATGGCCATGATGGTTATTTTCTGTTCTTTCGCCAGTTTTCTCAGGGTCTCCGCGTTTTCTTTAGAGATATTCCATTTATGTTCCAGCTCGTGCGATGGCGCGTCCCCCACAAGAATGATCACACGCATGGCATCAGGTGTCCATGCGGTGTCCTTGATAGCGCTGTTCATACCGCTGAACATATCCTCGGCATATCCCTGGGAGCCAACCCTGGTAGCCTTCACAGTCTCCAGGGTCTTTGAAAAGGCATCAATTTTCTGCAGATCCGGAGTATAATTTTTTACATCATAGCCAATGCCGGGGATATCCATGGAATCCCTGTAACCCCAGACACCAAAATATATGGCATCTTTTACCTTGGGATCACTGGTAAGCCTTTCGGAAGCCTGTGAAATCACCTTCAGGGTCTGATCAATATAGGGCTGCATGGAATTGGTCGTATCCATGACCCAGACTACGTCAACAGTCAGATCTCTGGCTTCTTTCCTGGCAGCCTGATTTGATGTCATGACAGCATTACCGAGATAATCTTTATTTTTGCGGATATCAGAGCTTTCCCGCGCACTTCCCGATCCTTTGGTAACCGCGGCCAGTTTAAGCAGGCGGGCTTCACGATTATCAAGTTCAACGTCTTCAAAAGAAAGGATGGGAAGAAGATAAAATTGTTTGGTAATATCAACCGCCATCTTGGGTTCAACTGTAACCACTGGAAAATCCGGCGTTATTTTTCCATCATCAATATCCTTGTACAGTTGTTTCACCGCCTCTATCCTCTGATCATCCGGCATGTCAGTGTACTTTTCCAGGTCCTTTTTTGTGGCAAACATCAGCACTGGATGCCGTCCTGACGGGTGAGAATAGGAGAGACACATGGTCTGCTTCCACTCAAAGACATCATCAGAATTCATCCAGCCCACAATGGCGCCGCGATTATCAGTGCCTACCTGGTACCAGCCCAAAGGCTCCAGATCACTGGTTGACGCTTTTTTGTCATAGACATAAAAGGCCTGAAATGCAGGCACATTTGCCTCTATTTTCGTACTTTTGGTGTCAGGTTCCTTATAAATGCTGGAAAAGGCCCGCGACAGCACCCTGAGCGGCAGGTATTTTTTACCCTCGATGGTAAGTGGTTTTGCATGATTACCAGTAGCGATTGCCAGACATGGCAGCAGAACCACAGGCAGGAAAAACAGGAATGCCAACACTGTGGGCCGAAATTTTCTTTGCTGAATTCTCATGAAGCTCTCCTTATATTTGATTTTGCCTGCGATCCCGCAGGGTGGCAAAAGCGGGGAAAAGGTCTGTCTGACCTGCATTTGGAACATAATATCTCTTTTATCTAATTTGAGCGATTGTTCGAATTTTCTGCATATCAGCGAAAGAGGAATTCCCATTATAGTTATATGGGGGTTCCGATAACAAAGGAGATGCGGTGAAGACGGCAATCCCGAAGTGTTTCAAAATTGGGAAGCTATAATCGATGTAACTCCTGTTGATTTTTTAAAAAAATAATTTTCCACATTTTGAAACGCTCAATTTAGCAATTTTAATGACTTGTACTTACAGCTTGTATCACGTATCCCACAAAATCTTCCGGTTTTATGTCCGGGCTTAGCATTCCGGGTGGAAGCTGCACGTCAGGAATCAGCCCTTTCCGGTTGTACCTCGTATTTTTCGGGGTTAATATCTCCGCAAAAGTGAGTCGCAGGGCCGAGCCGTCCGATAATGGGAAAAAACGCTGGGCAACCCCCTTTCCAAAACTTTTCTCGCCTGCGGATACGGCGCGTCCATTTTCCGTCAGTGCCGCTGCAAAGACCTCGGCAGCACTGGCGGTCACCCTGTCCTGAATAATAATCACCGGGTTTGACAGCAGTGGCTGCGTCTCGGAAATAACATCCCGAACCGTCTTTCTGGTCCTGAGATGATACATTGGCACACCAGGCGAAAGAAAAAGGTCTGCAGCTTTTCCAGCAACCCTCAGGAGACCTCCCTGATTCTGACGAAGATCGATTACTACCGTCCTGTTTTTGCCTGCGATACTTTTCAAAATGCGTCGCAAAAGATCGGCGCTGTCTTTTACAAAACGGGTTATCTGTATATATTCCGCCTGGTTAAAACTTTTATGACGGACAGAAACATAACTGGTCTGCTGCCGCCTAATGCTGAATACGCGGGGAATGCCCTGGCCGGTTCTGACGGTCAAGTGCACAGGTTTACCATTAGAGCCCCTGATTATTGACCCTATCTGGAAAAAGGATTTGCCATATACCGGCTCCCCATCCACCGCCATCAACTCGTCACCCGGACGAATTCCATGCCGTTCCGCCAGCCCGCCCTTGAAAGGATAGAGATAAATACGATCATTTTTTTTTGCCATGTCCATTTCCACTCCGAAATAATCCGAAGTACTGGACTGCAGAAATGCTTCAAATTCCTTCCTGGTGAGAAAATCCCCATAATCATCAAAAAACCGGATATAGGCACGAAGAATATCATTTGAGGTCAATCGGCTGGATTTCGGCGGAATCAGGGCATAATCCTGAATCTCCGTCACGGCATCATTAATCCTTGCGAGATCATCAGAGGATAATCCGCCTGCCCATACAATCCCGGCGTAAAACAGGCATGAAACAAGTACGGAACAGAATCCGCAAAACCATATGATAAATTTGCGTACCATTTCTTTACGGGTGCATCTCTTCATACCTCGGGAAACAGATTGTAATGATCCTAATTTGAGCGATTGTTCGGATTTGCTGTATATCCGCGAAAGAGGAATTCCCATTATAGTCGGCTATATGGGGGTTCCTATGGGTGTTATCCGTTTACTATCCTGAGAGCACAAATTAGAGAAGCATTAGATCGGAGACCTCTTTTTCCAGCAGATCACGCTTCTTTTTCAGACGCTCAATTTCAAGACGCTGTTCCTCAGGGTCTGGAATATCATCCGCTTTTTTCAATGAAGACTGCACCTTGCTGATTTCAGATAAAATTCGCTCCCGTTCCCGTTTTTGTGCCGATGTCTCTGCCCTTACCGTACGGACCTTTTTTTCAAGCGACGCCGTGGATGCGGAGAGACTGGACATCTCCTTTTTCAGGGCAGCCAGTTCCCTGGTCTGAGCTGTTTTCTCTGACTCAAGGCGGTCTGTTTCTGCCTGCAATGCGGCATTTTGCTGCTCAACATTTGACAGATGGCGTTTACGATCCTGAATCCTCTGTTTATAAGCATCAGGATTATAGCTGAACAGACCACCCTGATGAGGATCAGTGGTCTGGGTGGCACAACCGGAGCAAAGGCAGATAACAATACATATAACAGGTACGCATTCTTTCAGTTTCATAAAATCCCCCACATAAACTTTCATGCTGCACCGTCCAGCCTGTGCAGCACAATCAACCATGAAAAGTGCACTCGAATGCCCTGTGCATTTTACAGTAACTTTCATGTTGCACCCTGCATGCAGTGCAACCCCACCTGTCGTGAAAAGCACAGGTGAACTCCTGGTGTATTCTCATGGTAACCGCCATGCCCGGTGCAGACACAACGAACAATGAAAATACGCTCTTGTACCTTGCAAAATTGAACCATCAGAGAAGCAGGGAAGCTGGAGCTTCCAGTTTATGGTTCCCAAACTGGAGTTTGGGAACCAGTAAATTCAATTAAACCGACATGGCCTCTGACATGGATGCCAGCTCCTGTGTCCGTTTCTCCAATGCCTTGATATTGGCCTTGAGAGATTTGATTTGACTGCTCAAAGGCTCTTCAAAATCGCTATTTCCACCATCTTTTTTCATCTCGGCCATAACTGAATTCTGAGCATTAAGTTCCTTTTTGGCAGCCGAGAGTCTTTCATCCGCCTCCTTTTTGAGTTTGTCAACATTCTCTTTTTCAGCGAGAAGTTGTTCCTTTTCCACCTTCTTTTCTTTGTACCTGGCTTTCAGACTGTCAGTAGCCTGCTGTAATTCCGCCACTCTGGTTTTCAGGCCACGGTTATATTCCGCCAGTTGACTGTTTCGTTCCTCTGCTTCAGCGATGGAGGCATTATACCAGTCTTCCTCATTGGCATATTTTTCCTTTTGATCCGCAACATAGCTGCCATAGGCATAACCACCCACACCGCCCACAGCAGCACCGACAGCAGCGCCTATCAGGGTTGACGCAGTGTCATGACCAATGACCTGGCCGAGAAGCGCTCCAATGGCTCCCCCGGCTAATGCCCCGGCTCCGGTCCCCTCTGTTTTAGTGCGCGTACTGTCATCATGAATATTGGCACATCCAGCCATACAGGACAGCACAAAAATAACGGTTAAGAATAATGCGGTTTTCTTCATGTAATACTCCTCGAAACTTTATTGAATATAAGTAAATAAACTTTTACCTGAATTGAGCGTCCATGGTTCATAATGGTTCCCACACTGGAGTTTTAGAACCGGCAAACTGATAATTACAATATTCAGATTCAGGTTTTTCCCGGCATTTGGTGTCATTAGATATGAAGCACCAGTTTATATGCTAATGACCTGAACCACTGGCCCCAGATGAGGCGGACCATGTCAGCAGAGCCTTCTTCCACTCTTCATCATTAGTTCTTTTATTTTTCAGGTACGACAGGGCATGTTTCCGGACAGTCGTCAGGAGAAGGATTTGCTGTTGAGCCTTTCGCTTGGTTAGAAACTGGCGGTATCTATTGATACCGTCCTCAAAGGCACTCTCTCCAGAGGAACCGAGCTGCCGGATGGACTCGACATATGAAGACATGGCCTGAGAAATATTTTGCTGAATTTCTTTTTCACGCACCTCATATTTTTTTAAAATGGCTTGACGCCCGGATACCTTTGCTGACTTCTCCAGTTCATGCAAAATGGGCAATTTCCGTGCTTCTCTCGTTACAAAAAAGGCCTGTTCCGCAGCAATCTTGATCCATGCGTAGGCCGAATCTTTCTCTGCCTGTCGTATGGTGAACTGAATCTGCTGTATGGAAGAACCGAGGTTGTCTATTTCCTGCTGAATATCCGCTGACATGGCACCGGATCTGGTAAGCGTATTTTTCAGCCTGGAGAGATAGACAGCGGCATCGTTTTCAGATATTTTCGTTTTTACAGAAGTAGATCCGGTTGAAACGGCAGCAGGCAATGATTGCGCGCTTCCTTCTCTATAGACTTTCCAGGATTTTTTCATTTGATTGACGACTTGACGATTTGGGAAGACCAGGGATGACAGGACAACCCTAAACCCCAGGGTAGCCTTTTTAGCAGGAGTAAGTCTTTGGGTTTTGGAATTATAATGATAAAATTCCTGTTCCGTGCGCATGGAAGAACGAATACGTTTGCCGTCAGTAAGATAGTGACCGCCCTTGGCCACAAAACCGCCGCTTCTGCCCTGGTAATACTCGATCTGATAAAGAGTTCGCGTCATTTCAGCCACATTGCCCAGCATATCGTGAAGCCCAAGAGGATTGCCTTTTAAAAGACCAACTTTTTGAACCTTGTTATGGGAGGATTTCGGACCGGAAAACCATTCATAATCCGCAAGTCGGGCAGCAGGATAGGGCGTCTTCCGGTCAAACTGGGCACTATTGACTCTGCTGCCGCCACGAGCGGCAAATTCCCACTCAAATTCTGTTGGCAGGCGCAAATAACCGGGAATCCCTCCATAGGCAGGAATTTTATCAGTGGCATTTTTGTAAAGCCAGTCACTGTATTTACGAATAAAGTCTGTGGCCTCAAACCAGGAGATATTTGTAACAGGATAGCCCGCTTTTTTTGCCTTTATCTTCTCATGCATCACCGTAGCGAACTGCTCTTCAGTGACCTCATATTTACCCATATAATAACACCAGTCTTCACCGGACCTGTTCTTGACCCGGAATGCACCACCAAGGGCAACACCTGTGGGTGATTCCTTGTAGCCTCCGGCAGGATCCCCCACCCGAAAGCGTTTCCACGCGTAATAATCATCTCCGGCTCCCATGCACACAGGCCGGAAAACCATTTCCCCCCCACCGGGCATGGGAAGGACCAGGTCATCGGCCTGAACCTGCGCCTCTCTGCTATTCTGAGCGGCAAAAAGAAATGATGTGTGAGAAAAAACAAACAAAAAAGAGAAAAGGAGAACTGTAAATGTAATTTTCATATTCTTAATTGAGACTGAGACATGGAATACAGCTTCATTTATTTTATCTTCCGAATATTCGTCATTAGAGTCGAAAAAATATCCGTTTTGCGCTGTATAGATTTTCTGTTCTCGGTTCATAAATATATTATCCAGTATCTGTTATCCTCCATCATTTCTCATATCGTCATTTCTCCCCACAATCAAAATTCCTGAATTCATAAATAACACCCGAAACTTTCATGTTGCACCGCACAGGCAGTGCAGCAACCAGCCATGAAAATATGCGCCTCAATCCGAGCATGGAGAATATTATAATGGGGAAATAAAACGAAAAAGTGTCTGCTCAGGGGGTACCGCATCTGCTGCACCCCCTGAGCAGATACGTGTCAAGGAAAAAATGTTGTGTGAAAGGCGACTTTCC
>WFRY01000065.1 GCA_015486315.1 Desulfobulbaceae bacterium | reverse complement strand
ATCATGGACATCAACGCCAGCCTCCAGTCCATGACAAAGATCACCCCGATAAGCCCTATAACCGAGACAAAATCGCGCAGGATACGAATCAGGGCATGGGAGACTGCGCCCTGCAGCAAGGTGACATCATTAATAATTCTCGAAATAAGTTCACCGGTGGGTGTATGATGAAAAAAGGACAGGGACAACTTGTTGAGATGGACATAGAGTTGGTTACGCAGATCACGGATGACGCACTGGCCCACCCATTCCAGGATATAGGAATAGAGAAAATAAAAAACCCCTTTGACCAGGAAAATAGCCAACAGGGCCAGGGGCAGAATGTTGAGCAGTACCCTGTCCTTATTAACAAAAATTTCATCCAGCAGCGGTTTGACCATATAGGCCTGGACCGCGTTAAAACCAGCGACAAGAACCATGCCCACCATGGCAATGATAAGTTTGCTGCGATAGGGTTTTAGAACATTATACAGCCTGATTATGATATCCTTGTTAGTCATTCCATCCCTGCCTGTCTTTTCAGACCTCGTTAAATATTACGCTAAACTATTTGTAATGTGTGGATATATCAATATATGACATGGTCATTGGACATAAGCCGGTCTGAGTTATCAGTTATCAGTGTGCAGTTTTCAGTTACTGACTACTGATAACTGAAAACTGACAACTACACACAACGAATGATGAGAAGTAGATTGTCTAAAAATATAACCATATTTATTGGTATGGTACGAGGTCTGTTCTTATACCAGAATACCGTGAAAATTGCCCGACAACACCGGCAGCCTCCTCTTTCCCCCTGCAACAAGAGTCCCTGCCGTTGTTATCTCCTGCCGAATCGGGCCGCCACTGAGATCAAGCATTAGGTAATCCACATCCATGGCAGCAATTTCCTCCTGCCAGCTGAGCAGGGAAAACGGCAACGTTGACCGGGCCAGGGTCAGTCCATTCCTGTTTTCCAGGTTGAATGTTTCCTGTTTAGGACTGATAAACTGCTGTTGATACCGAAAATGCTTACCGTCCAGCCGTGCCGTGAAAAGGGGCGGTCGACCATAGACATAGAGACCAACCTGCATGCGGGAGGCCTGTTTTGCCCGTTTTCCGCGGTATTGCCTCCTGAAATGCGCGACAGCCGCCGCAATATTACTTCCCTCGCTTTCGAGAGAAAACAGCATAGCTTGAAATCCAAGGGAGTGAACCGCCAGCAGGGCTGCTGAATTCATGATATTGAAACTGTACTGCCCGTATAATTGCAATTCAGGAATACGCCGCTCAGACTGCAGGGCTGCAAACAGACCGTATTGGCTGCAATGTCCGAGTTCAAACAACCGGTACCCGGCGGCAACAAGCTTCCCGAGCTGTACACCATACCAGTCAAGATCCGCTTCATGCAGAACAGGAGGCAGACGCCAGACAATCCTGCCATGACCTTTTTTCATATTCTTCTTTACCGCAGCAAGGTCGCGCATATTGTCCCGGTTGAGCGGCATCACAATACGAGCCGCGCGAACAGGCAGGCGCTGACGAAGATCAGCTACACGCGCAAGGACAACCCACCAGACAGGCTCTTTGCCATGACTCTGCCGGGAAGCAGGACGACGTTTGTTCGCCGTCCGTCTCTTTGCAGGGCGTCTCCGCTCCGGCATCCCTTTTTTCCAATGTATCTGATCAAGAATCTGTTCTACCTTGCGCCTGTCCGGAGATACCCTGCCATGGGCAAGTTTCCTGCTTCTCTGCCGGGAAGTCCGCTCACCGCTGATGCGTGATCCCACGTCCACTTTAAACAGACTTCCGTAAAAATTCCGGCCAGTCATTCCCCGCAGGTCAGCCGCAAAAAAAATCTCAACTCTCTGTCCGGCTTCTGCTGTTTTTTTCCGTTGTTTGTTTACCTGGAGAAAATGGAGGGTAAAGCTCTTCCGCTCACCACTGTTCTCATCATGCAGACGTAACCGGTCGCCCTGACTCACCGGAGCCGTCAGGACAAGCTGCAGACGCAAGCCATGCTTTCCATCCCTGGTT
>WFRY01000064.1 GCA_015486315.1 Desulfobulbaceae bacterium | reverse complement strand
TTGCTGACCTTCAACTAAACGCCTGCCGGTTATACAACCAGCTGCCCGAACGCGGCCCCATTGCCGGACATCCGGACACAGTCATCTGCGCAAAACCAGACTTTTACTTCGGCACAAGCCGAAGATTTCAGTTATTTTTTAAATCCAGAATCCGTCATCCCCGCGAAGGCCGGGATGACGGAAAATAAGAAAATACAGTTCTTAAGCGTTATTCTTACTTACGGATACCGAGTTCCTGAATCAGGGCACGATAACGGTTAATATCCTTATGCTGCAGATATTTCAGCAGACTGCGCCGCTGACCAACCATTTTCAACAGGCCGCGCCGTGAGTGATGATCCTTGGCATGGGTCTTGAAATGATCCGTAAGATAGTCGATTCGATCGGAAAGCAGAGCGACCTGCACCTCCGGGGAACCGGTATCGCCTTCATGGGTTGCAAATTTTTCAATAATCTCTTTTTTTCGTACTGTTGTCTGTGCCATTATGCACCTCCAAAAATGTTGTCCTTCTGCTGCCGGCAAAGCCTTTAAAAAAGCCCTCAGCCTCGCCGGAGTCTGGATACAAATTGTCCCTTTCATCCGCACCAGAGGGATGGTACGGGGAACAATTACAACAGAAACCGGTCTGTTCAGACACAGCTTCCGTCAATCTCTCTTTTAAGATGTTCGAGAAATACTAACATTTCTCAAGCGCCTGCTCAACCGTAACCAGTCCGGCCAGCAAAACCGCAAGCGCATTATCATCTGTAAACAGCTGTTCTCCGGGAACTGTTTCATCCACGGAAAAACCGCCGCTACGAGTACGCCGCAGCTGAACCAGGTGGGCACCGCATCCAAGCCGGTTGCCGATATCGGCCGCCAGTACCCGTATGTAGGTGCCGCGGCTGCACGATACCGAAACGGCAAGCTGTTCTCTGCCCGGATCATAACAGTCGACGTCCAGGCTGTAAATCTCTATGGGCTTTGCCTCCTTCCGGATCGTAATCCCCTGACGGGCATAATGATACAGAGGTTTGCCCTTATGTTTTGCCGCCGAATAAGGCGGCGGGGCCTGCATCTGCGGCCCGACAAATTCAGCCACGACCTGCGCAGCCGCATGAGCTGTTAATTCAGGTACAGGCCGTTGGGCCGTCACCGCACCTTCAGGATCCTGGGTCTCTGTTTCAACCCCTAACTGCAGCAGGGCCTGATACGTTTTGCGCCCTTTCATAAACCGGTCGATATGACGGGTTGCCGGACGACCAGCGCACACGACCAGCAGACCGGTGGCAAAAGGATCCAGGGTACCGGCATGACCGACTTTTTTTATACCCAGCAGCCAGCGTATCTTTTTTACCACGGCAAAAGAAGACATACCGGCGGGTTTATCAACAATAAAAACCCCTGATTCCAACTCCTGCCCGTTAACCTCAACAGGTGTTCGCTTAGCCATTATATAGTGTCTGTCCAAAAATGAAAATTTTTGTTCGAGTTCAAGGAGCATAGAAAAATAAAAAGCACAGCATATTCGGCATATGTGAGCATTTTATTTTTCGTAGCGACCCAGAAATCGGGCAAAGTAAGCGAGCTCGCGAGACTCCGAAAGGCCTTTTATGGACAGGCACTATCTAAGGGTGCAACGCCTGCTCAAGCTTGGGCAGCAGTCTATCAAGTACCTGCTGCAGGCTTTGGTTTTCCAAACGGACACCGGCTGCATTGCGGTGACCACCTCCACCTAACTCAGCGGCCACAACAGCGACATCACAGTCCCCTTTGGCACGCAGACTGACCGAAACACTCTGTTGATCGCCGCTGTTTTCCTTTAAAAACAGAGCAACCCGCACACCGGCCACTGATCTGGGCAGGTTGATGAATCCCTCACAGTCTTCAAGGGTGGTACCGGTGGCAAGTAGCATTTCCCGGGACACCCGAATCACCGCAAGCTGATCATCAAAATAAGACTCAAGCGTTGCAAGTACCCGCTGCATCAACTGCAGACGACCAAAACTGGCCCTATCGTACAGATTCTGTGCAATGACAGCCGGCTGTACGCCGCAGGAAACAAGATCTCCGGCAACCGCAAAGGTATGCTCAGTTGTGCTGT
>WFRY01000063.1 GCA_015486315.1 Desulfobulbaceae bacterium | reverse complement strand
GGAGCGCTTACGTTTAAAAGGGAAAACCGTTTCGATCAAAGCGGAGGTCTGCAAAGCCGAACATATACGGATGATCCCGGCTGAGAAATCAAACATCCATCCCTCTTTACCATGAATGAGCAGAAAAGGGGACAGTCGTCGTGCCTGAACCGGGGAGTTCAGGCTGCCGTATCCCGTATCAGCTCCGCCTCCGCCACTGAGAAATGTGGAGCCGATCTCTGCTGTCGGATCAAAGAGTGTACCGTCTGCAGCCTTCATGGCCCGGGACCGGATCAGTCAAATTTTACCTGTGGCGCCTCTTGCTGCCCTTCAGGAATTTTGAAGTATTCAGCTGCATCGACCCCGGCAAATGCGGCTATGAATTTGCCGACCACGGTTCTGCGATAGGTGTTGAGTATTTTGACGGTGTCATTATAACGCTTGCGCTCTACGGCGATTCTATTCTCGGTTCCTTCAAGACTGTCCATCAGCTTCATGAACGACTCGTTAGCCTTCAGGTCAGGGTAATTTTCCTGCAGCATCAGCAGGCGGGAGAGGGCGCTTTCAAAACCATTTGCCGCTGCAACTTTTTCCGGAACAGATTGTGCCTGAAAGTAGCTCTTTCTGGCATTGGCAATATTTTCAAAAATTTCCTTTTCATGTTTGGCATATCCCTTGGTGGTCTCCACCAGATTGGGGATCAGGTCAAAGCGGCGCTTCAGCTGATTTTCCACCTGAGCCCACTGGGCATTGACCTGCTCGTCCATGGCAACAACTTTATTATACTGGCCCATTCCCCACATAAAGACCATAACACCCAGGCCGACAATGACAGCAAGTACAATAAGAACAGCCTTGATTCCCTGACTCATAATTTTCTCCGTTTATTGGACATTGAATATAGATTTCCCGGCATGGAAAACAGATTCGTGTTTACCAGCCGCCGGAGGCACCACCGCCGCCAAAACCGCCTCCGCCTCCTCCGAAGCCTCCTCCAAATCCACCCCCGCCGCCACCGAACCCGCCGCCGGTTCCCCAGCCGCCCGGGAAAATAATGGGCCCGACTCCGGGGCTGCGTCTGTTTTTTCTTCTGGCGTTGACAATGATGATAAGCATAACCACCATGATAAAGAAAACAGCAAAGCTTCCTCCCTGCTGGTTATTTCCGGCAATGGGTTGCGGCAGCTGTTCACTGCCGGTAATCTCCACACCGTAATGTCGGGCAAGAATTTGGACAATTTCTCCTGTGGTTGCGGCAATACCCCGGCCATAGTCACCCTGCCTGAAGGAGGGGACCAGAGTTTTTCTGCCCAGGGTACCGAGAAGACTGTCGGGCAGCACGGATTCCAGGCCGTATCCTGTTTCAAAGCGGTATTTTCTGTCCTGCAGGGCAACGGTAAAGAGCAGACCGTTATCCTTGTTCTTTTGGCCGAGTTGCCATTTTTCCGCAGTACGAAGTGTAACGGTATTGATATCCTCGTTTTCAAGGGATGTAATGGTGAGGACCACCACCTGGGCCGTGGTTTTCTGTTCCAGTTCCCGCAGCACCTGGTCGAGCTGTTGTTTCACCGTGGGACCAATGACTTTGGCAAGGTCGACAACATGTCCGGGCGGCCGATCGGGGATCGGTGGTGTCACTGCCCATGCGACCGAGATGGTGGTCGTCAGCCAGAAAAACAGGAAAATGCTATACAGATAGTGTTTCAACATAGTCACTCAGCTGTCGGGTTGCATGGTAATAGGCAGAGAAACAATCACAGAGTTTATCCGCCTCTCCGGTATGGCCGTTTTTTTTCAAATCAAGGACTGAGCTGAACACTTTATTGTCCAGTCCGATCACTTCCTGCACGGCTGCAGCTGTGTCGTGTCCGGAAAGGGTCAGCTCGTGTCCGGCCAGAAACAGGATCGCCCGAAAGAGCGGCAGATAGCCGGTAATGGACTCGCTCAGTTGTTGCACAAGCTGTTCTTCGTTGCCCAGTGACCCGATGTATCCCTGATGCAGCCAGAGAAGTTTTGATTTCACTTCCCGTTCACACTGCAGCCGCAGGTGCGTATTTTCAATGGTCAGATCAGACAGTGGGTCAGGGCCGGACAGGCAGTGATGGATAGCCTGAAAGTTGAAAAATTCAATGGGAAAGACATCCAGTGATGTCTGAATATAGTCAGGCGTCAGGAGCATGGGTGCTGCAATGGAATGGCTGTGGTATTTTTTCCCCAGTGAGACCATGAAATCCAGAAAGCCGATGGTGACATCTTCAACAACAACAATGGAGTTGATATCCGACTGATCCGGAATAAAATCCGGAGTCAAGGCGCTGCCGACCACGGCAACAGAGTGGACCGGAACCGGCGAGTCAGCGACCAGTGCAGCTGAAAATTCCTGGAACTGATCTGTAATATTTGCTGTATATTTTGTAACGTCCATAAGTTATCCGAAAGGGTTTTTTACCATGTACACTCTTGGCCGACTTTCATCGATTTAAGTCTGGTCGCATGAGCTCCATGAACACCATGCTGTTCATTTATGGTAGTTATGGCCTGCCTTGATGGAGCAGGCGCGGTACAGTTGTTCCAGCAGTATGAATCGCGTCATCTCGTGGGTAAAGGTAAGCCTTGACAGGGACCAGGTCAAGTCGGCTTCCTGTCTGACCCTGTCATCAAGGCCAAGGTAGCCGCCGATCAGAAAGGTGATGGATTGCAGACCCCGGTTTTCCCAACTCTCAACTGTGCGGGCAAGTTCTTCCGACGTCTGTTCTTTTCCTGTCGGATCAAGGGCAACTTTAAACGATGATGGGGAACAACGGCTGAGCAGCAGGCCTGCTTCCCGGGCTATTATAACCCGGTCCGAGTCGTTTTTTGCATGTTTTTCTTTTACTATTTTTATTTCAACCGGCACATAACGGCGCAGGCGGTCGGCATAGTCGGAGGCCGCCTGGTCAAGATATTTTTCCCTGGTTTTGCCGAGAAAGAGCAAAGTAAATTTCATAGGCATGCCGTCGAATTATCAGGACCACTGCTGAAGTCGTAAAAATATGCTATTTCCCGTCATTCCCGAAAAGTCGGGAATGACGTTATTTCAAAATGTTATGGATCCCCGCCTTCGCTAAGGGTTC
>WFRY01000062.1 GCA_015486315.1 Desulfobulbaceae bacterium | reverse complement strand
TCAAGTACAGAAAATCAACAAAAAGGCTTATCTCTATGGTGTGTTGCTTATTGTTGTTCTTCTAACTGTCTTCCGTATTTTCCCTGTTTCAATCGGGATTGTTGTCATTCTTTTTGCGCTCGCATTCGATCGAAAAGCCTTGCGTATTGATTATGCACTACTATTCAGTTTCTTGTTCTTTTTTGGTATTGCTGACAACCTGAAGACTATATTGAGCTCGGAAATAAACCATTCAGGGCATATTTTTCTATTTTCGGCCTTGGCAAGCCAGGTCATGAGCAATGTTCCGGCAACGCTGTTATTCGCAAAATTCACATCAAACTGGCAAGCGTTGTTATGGGGCTCAAATGCAGGTGGCTTTGGCAGCTTATTTGGTTCATTGGCCAATTTGATAGCCTACAAACTATATGTTACACATGAAGGCACAAATAATGTAGCCATATTTACGGCAAGATTTATTGTAATTGGCTACATGGCACTGTTTATATCAATAGGCTTGTATTTTCTATTGTATCGGTCGAGTGCATTGTTATGAATTGTCAAAGGGCTAACCAATAAGGATTGAGTCCGATCCGCTTGCGGTCGGCTCAATCCATTGTTCAGGAAGCCCGGTTCCGGCAAGAGTGGCAAGATATTTGTTTGCATGTTCATCAGTGTCACCGATTGCCTGACAGTTGACATTCCAGGCAGGCTCCCATGCCGAGGAAGGGATCGCATCCAGCAGCCCTGCTTTTCTGCATCAGATCCTTGAACTTTGCCTTGTAGATCATACCGAGCGGTATAATCGGCAAATAAAAATTGTTCTTTGCCGGATGACAAATCATATCTTTTGTACTGAACGCACAGCCGGCAACAACAAGGTGGATATGTGGATAAAACTGCAATTGTTTTCTCAGGTATGCAAGACCCCATAGAATCCAGGCAAGATGCCGCAATCATGGCCGAGTAGGGCTTTTTTGATGTGACCAAAAGCACGGATCTGCTCCGGTAGGGTAAAGGTAATTATAAAATGTGGGCCGGGCAGGCGTTTCTGCTGCTACCGGTTATGCCACTGGCGGTTTTTTCGGTACTGACAGTTGGGCAATGACGGTTGCCGCATGAAATCGGTACAACATAGTCGGTGAAATCGCAATCATTGCCCGTAGAGACTTCTTCAAAATGAGAAGCTGGAAAAAATTATTTCCCCCTTTATTACGGCTGCACTGGTGCATATGAACCAATTTTGGTGGTTCATATGCACCATGCACCATTTTTTTGTGCTTGCCTCGCGACTCGGTGTTTCTGTATCTTCCTGATTTATTGTATATGTCTATGGCGCGGTCGTTCAGGAACAAATTTTGCTATGTAATATGGAAAAGCACGTTTGTCAGGACCGCCCCACAAAGCGTATTACATAAGCTCAAGGGGGGCTAAAAAAATATTTAAAGGCGGATTGCACGGCATAATCTGCTGATCTCGGGAGGTTTCAATGCGTATGTTTACAGTTGCTGCAGGGGTGGGTTTGCTGATACTGCTGCCTGCTGGTTTCAGTTCACTCAATGCCGGGATGGGGCTGCCCCCTGTGTATCAGCTTCTGCTCTTAAAAAAAGACAAGCCGGCGGCCGTAGGCTTGTCTGATATCCAGAAACAGTTTGTTGCAACCCAGGGGTATCCCCAGCAGTTTGTAAAATCTTTTGGTGTTGAAAATGGTCAGCCGGTAACAAATGAGATCTGGACATATATGACGACCGGTTCGGTTGAATCGTTTGTCAACGGGAGATACAGACCGGAAAAAGCGCTTACGGTTTCCGGTACCTATTCTGCCGGAGAATTACACCCTGAAGCGTATCAAGCCTTTGATACGCCTGCTGAAATACAGGCAAGGCACGGCACACCGCTTCAGATCATAGAACGGCAGATATGGAACGGTCCCATTACAATATATATTTATTCAAATGTACTGTTTCATTTTAACAACGGGCGGCTGGATACGGTTTTTTATTCCATCCAACCTCCATCCGGACCCCAGTGATCTGGTATCCGGCATGAGATCTGTAATAAAAAATGGATGTTTTATGATGCTGTTCCATAATGATTTCTCAGCGCATCGGGGGCTGCTGTCCATGTCAAAAAATATATGCTTCATCCTGTTTGTCCTGTTTGCTTTATGCGGGAAGGTACCGGCTGTTCATGCTAATGACCAACTTACTACAAATCTGTTGATAATGTATAAATTTGCCTGGGATTATCACGATCTCACTCATTCATCACATGATGGTGATGATGCAGTCACCACTCTGCAGCACCAGCCTACCCCTGAAGAAGTAGAGGCGATGAAGGCAAAGCTGGACAGCCACAAAACCGATTCCGGCGGTCTCCGTCTCTTCCCATCAGATGATCCGGCCGTTACGCAAGCCAGCGGCGAAAGTACCGACGAGGCCTATACATTATCCCGGGCCGACCCGCTGGAGCCGGAAGGGAACTGTCAGCTGGATCTTGCCCCCCACGCCGCCTCTCCAGGTGACTCAATCGCTGCCTGGGTTGCGGTTCCGGAGGGATCTGATATAGGAAGCATTACCTGCCGTGTACCCGGTCATGGCATGAACTTTACTGTCCCCGTGGCCAACGGAGAAAATCTGTTTGCCAATCTTGATGCATTCACGATCCCGTGGGATTTTTCATTGGATGCACTCACTGCGGTTTGTTTCGCTTTTGACGGTGCAGGAGAGTATTTTTGTTCAGGACAGGATACCATAAGCGTCGATCAATCAGGTACCTGCGCAAGCCAGGGACTCCCCGGTCCGGAAACTCTTACCCCTGACGGGACATCTCTGCAGTGGCAGCGCTGTCCTCCCCCGGTTGTTTTTCAACATAACAGTGAAAAGTCCGGCTACTGCAATAATTTGACCCTGGATGGACATGACGACTGGCGGCTGCCTACAAAGGATGAACTAAAAAGCCTTGTATACTGTTCAAACGGGAAAAGTACCCCCCTGCCCGATGGTGATGATCCCATATGTGGTGATGGTGAGTATCTCCCACGTTCTACTTACACATGCTGCGATGCGCCAGGTTATGAGGGAGATTTCTGTTCAGATCCTGGTCGCAAGACCTGGACGGAACCTACTATTATTAATGTAGGCGAGTCACATTTTGAAATGAGGCGGGATGAGTCGGGCAATATCGACTACTCTTGGCAACTGTTTTGTACATCCGATTTTTTGCCTGTGGATGATTGTCGCGGGGAGGATAGGTGGGGATGGATAGTTGATTTTTCAGACGGTGCTGCGCTTATAGACAGCATTCCCTGTTCAGCCAGATGTGTGCGAACCGTAACGGAGTAAATACCGCAGGCTTTCAAGCTGAAGGCTGGGAACGAGCAGAACGCGCCGACTTTGGCAAATTTGGGATAGCCACAACTCGGATATGAGGCACAACTGAGCAGTTACAATCTACAGGTAATGCCACAATTGTACTCTTACCTGAACAGTTACGATTTCGACAATGAAAGGTGTCACTGCGGCATGGCAGGCCCGGGACTGCGTGGCACTTTCATATAATTTCTGAGTACGTACAAAGCTCAGCCATTAACAAATTTCTGGATCCCCGATAACTACATTCGGGGATGACGAGCGGAATTATCTTCAAATCCGTCATTCCGGCATGCTGTTGGCCGGAGATAGCGTAGACTTCGATCCAAAAGACACCATCAACCACAAAATATGGTATGTGCTGGAGTTAAGTGCACATC
>WFRY01000061.1 GCA_015486315.1 Desulfobulbaceae bacterium | reverse complement strand
TGTTGGTAAGAAGCCTGGATCCCCGATAACTACATTCGGGGATGACGATCTGAATTGCCTGCAACTCCGTCATTCCGGCAGGTTGTTAGCCGGAGATAGCGTAGACTTCGATCCATAAAGTAAAATACAGTAATTTGTCACCACTTATTGAGAAGTTATAAAACGGGCTGTACCTTATTTAAAACGCGGAACTTGAAGGAAACTTAAATGAGTTCAACAAAAGAATGGAACTGCCTGGGGGCTACCTGGCTGGTCTTGACAGCGGCGCTTATCATTCGTCTGCTTATCAGCAGTCATTTCCTTCTGACCCCGGATGAAGCCAACTACTGGCAATGGAGCCGATATCTGGATATCGGCTACTATGATCATCCCCCCATGATCGCCTGGACCATACGGCTTGCGACATCCCTGTTTGGTCAAAATGAGTTTGCCGTCCGCCTGCCCACTATCCTGGGAATAACCGTTACCTCCATCTATCTCTGCATGCTGGCTGCCCGCTGGTTTTCCTGTCGCTGCGCTTTTCATGTGGCCCTGCTCAGCCAGGTAATTCTGCTTTTAAACGGCTCCGCCCTGATCGCCACCCCGGACGGCCTGCTCCTGCCCTGCTGGGCAGCGGCCTGTTATCATGCCGCCCAGGCCCTTGAACGGGATCAACTCGGCCAGTGGCTGCTCACCGGTATCTGGTTCGGTTTAGGACTGCTCTCCAAGTATACGATGCTCATCTTTCTGCCATCGCTCTTTTTCTGTATGCTCTGTACCGGTTTGTACCGTAAACGGTTGTTTACCTATAAACCATGGTTGGGATTGCTCACCGGATTTCTTCTCTTTACACCGGTTGTCCTCTGGAATTCACAGCATGACTGGGTCACCTTCCGGCACGTCCTGTTCCAGGGCGGGGTCGATAACAGCACCTTTTTAACTCTTCGCTTTATCGGCGATTTTTTTGCCGGCCAGGCAGCCCTGCTCTCGCCGGTGATTTTCCTCTTCATCCTTGTTGGCTGGTTACACGGCTGGACCAGCAAGCGGTTACGCCCGGGCGACGGACCATTTCTGATATGGATGTCTTTGACGGGATTTGTTGTCTTTGTCCTGCTTGCCTTTCACGTTCGAATCTATGGTAACTGGCCTGCACCTGCCTATCTGACCGGACTGGTGCTGATTGCAGCCTTATACAGTCCCGGGCAGGGTGGAACAACAGCTCAGCATCACAGGTTATGGAATTTCGGCATAGGATTGGCCTTCATAATATCGGCGGCCATTATGATACAACTTCTTTATCCGATTCTTCCCGTGAAAGTGGATCTCGACCGGACGGCCAGAGAAACCGTAGGCTGGGATAAAGTTGCAGCAGCGGTTGACGGCGTTGTTAAGGAAATGCCCGCCGACACGTTTATCTTCGGCCTCCGTTATCAGTTTGCCAGTGAGCTCGCCTTTTATATGCCCGGCCAACCACACACTCTGTCCATTAACCGCTGGAGCAGGCCTAATGTCTATGACTCCTGGTTTGACGACAAGATGGTAATCGGTAAAGATGCGGTCGGCATTATTGAAGATAAAATTGCAGCAGTCCTCCTCTCCCGGGTCTTTGATCAGGTTGATCCGCCGGAGGAAATAGACATTTACCGTAACTCGCCATGGTTTGGCAGAGAACTGGTATACACCCTGTACCTGGTCCGATGTTATGGCTTCAAAGGAGGACTCAGGTGGCATCCCAGGTCGCTGCACGACATCAGAGCCGTCGGGGAGTAGTTACAGCGCCGGGGGTATTACAACATAGGTGCTCATGGGGGTGAGTAGTTACAAATAATCTGCTATAGAGGATCCGCCCTTTTCCCGGCCTGCTCTATGGCCTTTTTCAGGGCTGCCCTGTGAACATAGCCGGCGTAGTGGACCGGACTTTTACCGGTAACCGGGTCAAAGCCGCTCGGGTTGGCGGAACATAGATACTGGACCTCCCGGGGCAGTAATGTCATGGCCTCTTCTATTTTCACGCCGACAACCCTGCTCATTATCTCCCAGCTGGCGCCACAGGGAGCGCCTCGCAGAACCTCCAGCGAAGCGATCCTGTCACCCTCCAGTTTCACCCTGTATTCAGGAAAACCGAATTGTTCACCATAGTTGCCAAGCCTCCGGTGACGCCCAAGACCACAACAGGTAAACGGTGTCAGGGCACCCTCGGTTTTCTTGCCCGAGCAAATAATCGGAATCTTCTTTTGCCTGCATATTTCTGCC
>WFRY01000060.1 GCA_015486315.1 Desulfobulbaceae bacterium | reverse complement strand
GCAGGTCTGCAAAAAGCGGGTAGTAACTGTAATTTTCATTGGTTCTGTTTTCTGCCTGTATGCTCATGGCCTGCAGAATATCAATCATTAACGCACCGGGCAACAGGTTAATTGGATAATATTGTGCTTTTGCCCCAAGGTTGCATGTTGCGCTGCTCTTTGCGGTACAATATCTGACACCTGAATTGAGCGTTTCAAACGAAGGCGGATTAAATCTTTCATAGGGGAGCATTCCCCATTTGTCTCGCCTTTTCTATTATTGTGGAGGCTGTGTGGCTTTTTGAGGCTTGTTCTGCGAGGAAACCTGCATATAAAGCTCGTGACACCTCATAACAGTTTCAGAACCAGCCTCAAAAAGTTACATAGCCGCAGCACGTTATGATATTGAGACAAACGGGGAATGCTCCCTTTCATAGTCCTAAATTGAGCGATTGTTCGGATTTGCTGCATATCCGCGAAAGAGGAATTCCCATTATAGTCGGCTATATGGGGATTCCGATGACAAAGGAGATGCGGTGAAGACGGCAATCCCGAAGGGTTTCAAAAAAGGATTTGACAGCGGGTGTTTTTGGAATGTTATGCAATTTTGAGGTGAAAGTATGGAATTGCATAATTTTATACCCAGGAAACTGGCTGGTCATGCGGTCAGTACTTTTCAAAAATACCCGGTTATTACCATTACCGGGCCCAGGCAGTCAGGTAAAACCACGCTGGCCATGGCCACCTTTCCCCAAAAGCCATACGTGAATCTGGAAAATCCGCTGGTTCGCCAGTTTGCTGAAGAAGATCCCGTGGCCTTTCTTAACCAGTATCCGGACGGGGCGGTGATAGATGAAATACAGCGCGTTCCAGGATTGCTTTCGTGGATACAGGTTACGGTTGATGAAAAAAGAAAAAATTCTCTTTATGTTTTGACCGGATCTCTGCAGTTTGAGTTAATGAGGGGAATAAGCCAGTCCCTTACAGGCAGAACATCGCTGCTCAAACTTCTGCCCCTGAGCCTTGAAGTGCTGGCTGTATTGGAGCTTCCTGCCGTTGATGAGATGATCTATACAGGGTTCTATCCAAGAATATACGATCAGGGGATAGAACCCAGCCAGGCTTATGCTGACTATTTTGAGACCTATGTAGAGCGAGATCTTCGACAACTGGTGAATATACGCAATCTCAGTCTTTTCCAACGGTTTGTGCGGCTTTGCGCCGGAAGGTGCGGGCAACTGCTGAATTTAAGCAGTCTTGCGGATGATGTCGGCATCTCACAAAAAACCGCCCGTGAATGGATTACCGTGCTTGAGGCGAGTTACATTGTATTTTTGTTACAACCATACCACGCAAATATTGGCAAGAGACTGGTTAAGACCCCGAAACTCTATTTTTACGATACTGGCCTTGCGGCATGGCTCTGCGGCATAGAAAACGAATCACAGGTGGCAACTCATCCTCTCAGGGGAAATCTCTTTGAGAATACCGTGGTGATGGAGGCCCTGAAATTCAGATACAACCGCGGCAAACGATCCAACCTCTATTTTTACAGGGACAGCAATGGTAATGAGATTGACCTTGTGTACAGCATGGGGCATTTTCTTCTGCCCATTGAGATTAAATCCGGCCAGACCATTACAAGCAATTATTTCCGAGGTCTGAAGAAGTTCCGCGATCTCTTCCAAGGGCAGATATCCGGTCCTTCCCTGCTTGTGTATGCCGGAGAAACAGAACAACCCCGTCATGACACACAGGTAATAACTGTTTATTCACTGGCCAGGTACCTCCAGGAGGCCGAGAGCCAAATGTGAGGTATTGAGTTTTTTCGTCACCGATTTCCGAACAAATCTGCTTCTGACAAACTCAGTGCTGCCAGCTACCTTTTCTGGCCTTCAGTAAGTGGTGTAGCCAGTCCGCACATACATGCCACTCTGACCACCTGAAGGCCCATAAATTTTTCAGTGCGCCTGTTGCGTTAGAGCCTGTGCTGTCAAAAAGAGTAATTTCCTCCCCCGTTGGTTTGCTCGGTAGTGTTGACAAAGTTGTTCGTATTTGCAGAAGCCCTGTTGTTTGCATAGAAGTTGCCTGAATTATTAAAAACTATGCCGTTTGTGGAATTAGTTACCAAATTATCTTCAATTATATTATGAGAATTTTTAACGCAGATGTTACCCCACTTGTTAAAACTGACTGAATTTCCCTTGACATAGCAGTTTGAAGGTATCCGTAGG
>WFRY01000059.1 GCA_015486315.1 Desulfobulbaceae bacterium | reverse complement strand
TCGATTTCCACGTTTGACGGAACAGGCGGACAAGGTGAAACCATGGTTACAACAGAAGTCTGACTGGATTGCCGCAGGTTCCCGCTTCGTCTACGGCACCCGTACCGTTGCTCCAATGTTGCTGGGCATGCATGAGTATTCGCCTGTGCGTTTTGCCTTGATCAACAGTGTCAGTGCGAGCCTTTGGGCAGTTGTGGGTGTCAGTGTCGGTTATCTTATTGGTGCCGGCGCTGAACAGTTGTTTGGACGGATCAAGCATGTCGAGCAATTGCTGCTGGCTATTATCCTGCTGATGTTGGCCCGGTGGTGGTACCGACACAGAAAGTGACGATCAGGGCTTCGGCCGATAGCATCATCTGTTTGTCCTGTGGCGAAATTTAGCCCCAAGAAGTTATGGTACTGGCCATCAAATCAATAAAAAATCAGTAAGAGGTCACGGGCATATTTCTTCTTTCACAAACTCGAAATAAAATCCTGCCTGATCGGAAAATAATCACACCTTAATTATAAGGTAGTCCTTTCATGCTGTATAGTTACAGCATTTTTTTGTTTTCAATGCTACCGCTTATTTCTTTGAGCATATCCATCTGAATCTGCTGAATTTCCACAAATCGCAGCCATTGGTGGTGGATCAAGGTATCGAGCTTTTCATTGATGATTCTGACCTCCAGTTCCGCCTTGAGGTTGACCTGGTAATCATTTTGCGCCCGCAACCTATCCCGCTCTTCCTGTCTGTTTTGGCTCATCATGATAATCGGGGCCTGCAGCGCAGCGAGAAGAGATAACATCAGGTTAAGAAGAATAAAGGGATACGGGTCAAAAGGTTTGAGGGTAAGCATGAATGTGTTGCCCGCGATCCAGATTGCCATAAGCAACAGAAAAGAGAGAATAAAGGCCCCGGAACCACCGAAGGCGGCAACTTTATCGGCAATTCTGTCGCCGATACTCAATCGTTCTTCAAGCTCCTCATTGATATTTTCCGACAGGATATCGTTGTCATGAAAGCTTTGCACGACTTCCTGCTCCAGGCTGTCCAGCTCACCCAGATCTTTTTCCATGATGTCCTGAACATACCTGGTTCGATAGGTATTGAGGCAAGACCGGCAGATTTGTGCTTCAGGCGACCAGTCCGGATGCTCTTTTCGGATAAACTTCTGGATGCTTTCCCGGACCAGACTTGCCGGGATCAATTCATCTTTCTTCTTTTCCTGATGACATATCTGACAGAACAGTCTTTGTGGTGTTGTGGTCATAGAATCACGAGCAAAGAAAATGAATTATTGGAAAAGAAATTATCTCAGGCCAATCACTATGGTTGCGCCGAAACCTTGAAACGTTGCCGAGGATCTTATCAAGATCTCCCCTTATGTTTCCTGATGCATTTCAGGTTTCTTTGACTTCTTCAAGTTTCAGCAAAGAGTTGTGTGAGCCATAAGAGTTGGTCACTTTCGAAACATGAGGATCATGCACCCACTCTTTTCCATCGACAAGATACTTGAACTCACAATTTCTTCCAAGAAGCAGATGTTTACGCTTGTAAAATGTTCCATCTTTCTTACGAAGCATCTCTTCGGGTTCCCAGTCATTCCAGTCTCCGACCAGAGCAACCGTCTTTACATCACCATACGGCTGAAATGTAAAATTCACCCACGCTTTCACACCCTTAGGATTAATATTTATCATAGTTTCTCCTTGTAAAATTTTGTAACTTCTCAATAATAGGTGGTATAAGTCTGGATCCCCGACAACTACATTCGGGGATGACGATCTGAATAGCCTGCAACTCCGTCATTCCGGCAGGTTGTTAGCCGGAGATAGCGTAGACTTCGATCCATAAAGTAAAATACTGTATTTGTCACAACTTATTGAGAAGTTACAAAATTTTTTATTAATACCATGTTATTACAAAAATAAATTCTCTGATATGACTGCTAACAGTATACGGATATCTTCCTCAAAGAAGACCTGATGCTGTTGAGGACAAAGGTTCATGATTTCTCTTCATCTTTCTCCATCGCAGCCTGTACGGCGGTAATCGCAATGGTATGGACGACATCTTCCACCAGACAACCCCGGCTCAGGTCATTGACCGGCTTTCTGATCCCCTGCATAATCGGACCGATGGCAATGGCACCGGCACTCCGCTGCACGGCTTTGTAGGTATTGTTGCCGGTATTGAGATCAGGGAAGATAAATACCGTCGCCTGTCCGGCAACCCGGCTGTCCGGCATCTTTTCTGTTGCCACTTTCGGATCAATGGCGGAGTCATACTGCATCGGTCCTTCTATCAGCAGGCCGGGTGCTTTTTGCCTGGCTGTTTCAGTCGCCCGTCGCACCTTTTCAACATCTTTGCCAATACCGGAATTGCCACTGGAATAGGAGAGCATCGCTACCCGAGGCTCGATACCGAATGCACGGCTCGTCCCTGCCGACTGGATCGCAATATCGGAGAGTGCTTCAGCATCCGGATGGGGATTGACCGCGCAGTCACCATATACCAGGACCCTGTCATGCAATAACATAAAGAAAACACTGGAGATGAGTTCGGTGCCCGGCCGCATCTTGATAATCTCAAAGGCGGGTTTAATCGTTTCGCGAGTCGTATGGGTGGCGCCGCTGACCAGACCATCCGCATATCCCAGATAAACCATCATTGTCGCAAAATAACTAACACGGCTCATCATCTCTTTTGCCATTGGCCGGATAATACCTTTATGTTTGCGCACCCGGTAAAATGTTTCAACAAATGTATCCATATCCGGGAATTGCTCCGGATCAACGATACGGGCTTTGCTCAGATCCAGTCCAAGCAGGCTTGCCCGCTGGATAATCTTTTCAGGGTTTCCCAACAGGGTAATCTTGCACAGGTTTCGGCGAAGTACGATCTCCACTGCCCTGAGAACCCTCTCATCATCACTCTCCGGCAGCAAAATATCACTACCCGAATGGCGGGCTTTTTCATAAAGCATATAGGTAAAGCGTACCGGCGTCATCGTTTCCGGTCGGGGAAGGGTAAGACGTTTTTTGATGATCTCCAAATCAACATGATCACTGAAAAGCCCCTCTGCCAGGGAGATTTTCCGTTCACTTTTGAGCGTGATTTCAGGCTTTACGGCCTGTACCATCAACGCAGCTGTCTGGGTATCTTCAGTAAGGCCGATCACGGGCAGTGCAGGAAAATCCACCACACCGGAAAGCAGCTGCATGATAGTCTCCGAAGGAACCAGGCCACCTGTCAGCAGCATTCCAGCGATCGAAGGGTTTTTCCGCGAGAGATTTGCCCAATATGTCCCCACAAGAATATCCGACCGATCCCCCGGTACGATAATCAGAGCACCATCTTTGAGATAATGCAGATAATGCTCAAGTGTCATCGCCCCGACAATACTCAGGGCCACCGAACGGTCGAGCATCTTTTCATCATCTGAAATCAGCGTTGCTCCCGTCTGTTCCATGATCTCTGCAATTGTCGGCTGGTTGAGTTCCGCTACTTCGGGCAAGATAAAAAGCGGTGCTTCGGTCTGAAGTGTTGCCTTTGTCTCCTCTACTAAAGAAAGATCGAGACGATTGACGATAAAGGACAGAAGCTGCAGACTGTGTTTTGCAAAAGTACGTTCCAGCAGCCTGAGGTGTTGCTGTAGACTTTCCGCATCTTCTGTCTTTTGCGCGTTGACAAGGACAATCAGAGGGATGGCAAGGCTGACGGCGATCTCCAGATCGATATCAAAATCCAGCACCTCTTCAAAATCAAAATCATCCTCGATTCCTTCACAAAAGATAAAGTCATATGCCTCCTCCAGGGCATGAAATCGTTCAAGAATAATTTCATAGACTTCATGAAGACGATCTTCGGCAATCAGTTCCCGTACTTCGTCAACATGCAATCCATATGCGGTTTCAACAGGTTGTCTGAGTTTAAAATGGTGTTTAAAGAAGTTGATGTCAGGTTCCGCTGCAACAGCTTGCGTGATAATCGGCTTGAAATACGCGACATCGGCTACTTCCCGTTTGAGCATCGCCATCAAGCCCAGCGCGACAATTCTCGTTCCCGACTGTTTGGCATCGCTGTAGAGGAATAGAGCTTTTCTCTGCATTGGTTATCCCCCCAACTCTTGTTGGAATTTCATCCGTCCTCAAAAAACAACGTATTATTTTGCTCCATGTTTCCCTGCCCCGTCATCCAGGACAAGCGAGGTGCTGATCCGGGATTCCAGCTGACGGGAACCCAGGCCTGCCTGGATCCCGGGCCTTCACCGGGATGACCGAGGCAGAGCTGAACAGTGTATGTCATCAGATGTTATTTCGTTTCTGACCTCCTGCAAAGCACCCTCCAAAAGAGAGGGTGCTCTGTTTTTTTTCTGATCATCATTTTTACACAATCTGCATTTTACCGGGCACTCCGCCTGCTGAAATGCTTGGGAAAAAAAGATTTGCTGAGTTTTTTCACAAAGCTGCGATGTCGTGGCGCCTTATGTTGCAGATGATGATAGACCATTACCTTGACCAGATCGGTAACAATGGCCGATACTATGGAATAGGCCCATATCAGGGCGATTTCCGGCCAGCTTATCGGCGTAATAAAGCCAAATCCGTAGGCAGCCAGTAATGTAGCGGCGACTTTTGTGATAACCGCCGACCAGACCATGATCGGCGCCGGCCAGGGGCGTTTCCAGAAATGCTCCCTGGTCCGGGCCACAAAGAGAACCAGGTGACCGGCCACCGCCATTTTAAGAAAAACATAGGTTTGGACCTGGGTCACATCAAGATGCAGCCAGTCAATGGCGATCAGCAGCATACCGAAACTGCCCAGTACGCCGACAATTCCCATGGCGGTTGCCACGGAAATGACCTGGTGCATGTCCCAGCGCACCGGATCTTGCTCCAGACCGGTATGGTCATAGGCGATGGTCATGATCGGAATATCATTAAAAAAGGCCAGCAGGATGATCATGATGGCGGTAATCGGATAAAAGTTGAAGAAAATCATAGCCAGGACCACAAAAAACATGATTCGAATGGTCTCGCTGATTCGGTAGATAGCGTAGGCATTCATACGCTCAAAGATACGCCTGGCCTCTTCGATGGCGGTAATAATAACCGACAGGCCGGGCGAGGTGAGAACCAGGTCGGCGGCAGCCCGGGCCGCATCAGTGGCGCCACTGACGGCGATCCCCACATCGGCCTGTTTCAGGGCCGGAGCATCGTTGACTCCATCCCCGGTCATGCCGGTGATATGATCCCTTTCCTGCAAAATCTTGACGATTGAAAATTTATGTTCCGGAAAGACCTCGGCAAAGCCCTCGGCCTGTTCAACCGCTTCCCCGATATCAGCGCTGATATTTTTCTGCTCTCCGGACACCGGCAGGATTTCCGACTTGAGGATATTTGTCCCCAGGTTGAGTTTCCCGGCAATCTGCCTGGCAATGGAGACATTATCGCCGGTGACCATTTTAACATGCACGCCATAGTTCTTTGCCCGGTCGATTGTCTCGGCGGAATCTTCACGGGGCGGATCAAACAGGGAAAGAATACCTAAAAAGGTCCAGTTCTGTTCTCCTTCTTTTTTTATGCCAACGCCCAGGGCGCGATATCCCAGGGCAGCAAAATCATCAACCACCTTGACGCCCTTCTTTTGATCCGTTTCATTCAGGTCTGCCATCTCCATGATCACTTGCGGTGCACCCTTGGTTACCAGGAAAGTAGCACCATCAGCACCATGCACAGTCGCCTCGGTACGCTTATGCACAGGATCAAAGGGGACGAATTTTTTCTGCGTATACCCCTGCAGAAGGCTTTTATCCTTCAGGCCCAGGAGAACGGCTCCGTCAATGGCATCCTTATCCTCTTCCCGCGAGGCCAGGCTGGCCATCAGCAAGACCTCCTGATCGTCTGCTGCGGCAAAGACTTCGATATCACCGAGGGTCAGTTTATTCTGGGTCAGGGTGCCGGTTTTATCGGAGCAGAGAATATCCATGGAGGCCATCTCTTCAATGGATTCCAGCCGGGTGACAATTGCCTTTTTCTTGGACAACAGCATGGCACCCACCGCCATGGTCATGGATAGGACTGCCGGCATGGCTACCGGAATGGAGGCCACGGTCAGGATAAGGGCAAACTGGATCAAATCAATCCAGGGCTGATGGCGGTGGAGCTGGACGAGAACCAGGATGGCTACCAGGAACAGGCTGACGTAGATGAGATAGTCACCAATGGTGAGTACTGCCTTCTGGAAATGGGAAACGGTCTTTGCCTGCTCGACAAGCCCGGCAGTCTTGCCGAAGCGGGTATTCTGACCGGTGGCCGTCACCTCGGCCACAACCTCACCCTGCTTGACAATGGTGCCGGAGAGGACCTCTTCATTGAGTTTTTTTGTCACCGGCAGGGACTCGCCGGTAAGGGCCGACTGATCTACACTGAGATAGTCTCCCTCGGTAATTATGGCATCCGCCGGGACCACATCGCCCAACCGAATGCGAACAATATCACCAGGCACAAGTCCTGCGGCATCAATCACGTTCCAGGCGCCGTCCCGCAGGGCCCTGGCCTTTTGAGCGAGTTCCTTTTTCAGAGCCTCAACGGCATTGCCGGCAGTGTACTCCTGCCAGAATCCGACCCCGGCGTTAAAGAGCAACAGGGCGAGAATGATGAAAAAATCAGGCCAGTGACGAACAGCTGCCGAAAGAATGGCGGCTACCTCAATCATCCAGGGAATAGGACCCCAGAAATAACCCAGCAATTTTTTGATAAGAGAGACCTTTTTCTCTTCCAGGGCGTTGGGCCCATACTGCTGAAGAAG
>WFRY01000058.1 GCA_015486315.1 Desulfobulbaceae bacterium | reverse complement strand
GTTTAAAAAGGCAGCGACTGTTTTCAGGCAGGCATTCTCTATCTTTTTGTCTGGTTTGCCCGAATAGAGGTTGAAGCGCAGGGTGGATTTGAACTCGACGGTGTCGCTCTCGCCATTGGTTACCACCTGTTGCAATGCTTCATCAGAATAGTCGTGAAAAGGGGTTCCTGTCTGCTGCCTCAGGATGGAATTCTCCCGGCGGAGCAGTTTGCTCTCGGCATGATGGGTAATGTGACTGCGAACCCGTGCTTCAACAACAACAGGATTAAAAGGTTTTGTGATATAATCCACCGCTCCAAGCTGAAATCCAAGCTGTTCGTCGTCCGGGGCAGTTTTTGCGGTAATAAATATAACAGGAATGAGACTGGTGGCTGGATCTTTCTGCAGCCGTCTGCACACCTCATACCCATCCATGTCCGGCATCATGATGTCAAGAAGGATCAGGTCGGGCTGGGGAACTTTCCGGGCTATTTCCAAGGCGCGGCTGCCATTGGTCGCGACCTTGACCCTGTAATCTGCTTTGAGCATATTGCTCAGCAGATCAATATTAGTCACAGTGTCGTCAACCACCAGGATGAGTAACTTTTCATTCTTGTTCGGCATGTTGTTTTGGTCTTGCACGATGAGTTGATTATTGAGTTACGGCTTAACCGGTTGAAAGTAAGCGTTTCAGAAAGGCCCTGCTGTAGGTGTGATCACACCTGAAAACACCCATGTCTATCGAAGAGTTGAGCGCGTGCAACAGGGTGTTCATGAAGCGCTTACGGTTGAAACGATAGCTGTCAATCACATAATTATGACTTATTCAGCAACAAATTTAACCGCCTCATCAAGGCTGTCCAGATGCTTGACGATGGAATGGAAACCGCTTATTTCAAGGACTTCCAGAATTTGATCATTTGCATTGCATAATGCCATTTTTCCATTTTTGGGTTTGAGCAGTTTCGCGGTAACAAGTATGACACGTAACCCGGCACTGGAAACATAATCAGTCCGGCCAAGGTCGAAGACAACTTTTTCCTCTCCACCCTGAATCTTTTCCGTAATCGCTTCTGCGACCTCCGGCGAATTATTGGTATCCAGTCTTTTCCTGGGGATAACGACCAGGCAATTGTTCATTTCAGTAAATAAGGTTTCCATATATCTCCTATGTTGCGTTCTGCTGTTGTATCTTTAGGACTTGTTCCTAAATAACGAATCATAGCTCCGGACATTCCGACTATTACCGTATCCAGCGCTGATTCATCATCGCTTTTCAAAAAATTTTTAAATCAGGACCCTGCTCATTACGCAAAGGAAAAGGCAAGGCGTTGTAAAAAAGAGATAAAACCAACTGCATTTAATCAAATTCTGCCTTTAGCTGTATCGGTCTCCCTTGGGCATATTTTCAAGCATGAAGCACTTCAAGGGCCTCACCTTCGGCAATTCCAGCAGTAACAGTAAAACCCCGCATCTCAATATCAGGACCGAACAAAAGAGGAGATGGGATAATCAAGAGCGTTCTTCTGCCTGCTCGATATGCTTGACCAGCGTAATAACATTTTTGTCAATATGCCTTTTGTAATACGTTTCATCCATAACATTTTTTACCAGATGGAGACCAAGGCCGCCAATTCCTCTCTCTTCAATTGAGAGTTCCGTATCAGGTTCTTCCCGTGTAAAAGGATTAAAGGGCTGGGCGTCATCGGTAATTACAACAACAACATCGTTATGCAGTAAGGATACCTTGATGCCGATTTCATGGCGTGCTCTATCAACATATCCATACGAGATGATATTGGCGAGCAGCTCATCAAAGGCCATGCAGACAGGATTTGAGATCTTTCCGGCCATTTTGTTGGCTGAAGCAAATTCCGTGAACTTTTCAATGACCAGTTCAATATCAGTCAGCTGGTTGCCTATTGTGATTGCAAAACCCGGTGCATCCTCTGTCTGTTGACCGGAGTAATGCAAGGCAAGTACGGTGATGTCGTCGGCCTGTCTATCTTCACCTTCAAAGGCATGGGTTGTTGCAATAATATGCTCGACCAGTTGTTCCACTGAACCATCCTGCCGGTCAGCCAGCAGTCTCTTGAGCCTGTCATCACCAAAAAACTCTTCGTTGATATTATCCGCCTCAGTCACACCATCTGTATACAGTAACAGGGTATCGCCTTTCTGCAGTTGAATACACTGCTCACTGTAGGCAATACCTTCCATGGCAGCGACCACAAGTCCATCGCGGCGGGAGAGCACAGTGATGCTGCCATCCACATGCTTAAGCAGAGGCGGGTTATGTCCCGCATTGGTTGTCAGCAGTTCACCGGTACGAACATTAAGAATACATACAAAAAGGGTAACAAAAAGACATCCCTCGTTGTCCTTGCTCAGCTCATCGTTGACATGGGTAACAATACTGGCAGTCGAGGGATCCGACGATGCCCTGGCCTTTATCAGGGTTTTGGCCATGGCCATAAAAAGGGCAGCAGGGACGCCCTTGCCGGAAACATCACCGACGCAGAAACAGATATGATCTTCATCGACGGCAAAGGCGTCATAGAAATCGCCGCCGACTTCACGGGCGGGCTCCAGGGCTGCAAAGAGTGAATAGTACGGGCTTACCGGAAACTCTTTGGGCACCATTGCAAGCTGAATATTTCGTCCTACATTAAGCTCCTGCTGCATACGATCTTTCTGGGTCTCAATAACGGCATATGCCCTGCGTAAATCCTCCATATTCTTTTTTAACGACAACTGAGTCTTGACGCGAGCTTCGACTATGGCCGGTGAAATTGGTTTGGTAATGTAATCCACAGCACCGAGTTCCAGACCGTGCTCTTCGTCTTCCGTTGTTGTTTTGGCAGTGATGAATATCACAGGAATTGACGCCGTAAGCGGATCCTGTTTGAGTTGCTCACAGACTTCATACCCGTTCATACCCGGCATAATAATATCGAGCAGAATCAAGTCCGGCTGAGATTCCTTATGCGCAATCTGCAGGGCCTTTTCTCCGTTTGTGGCACCTTTTACCTTGTAATGCGAAGAGAGTATACTTCTCAGCAAATCTATATTAGCCGGTGCATCATCCACTATCAAAATGGTTTGTTTGTTCTCTTTCCCCTCTGTCATGTACCCTCTTCATTCCTCATAAAATCTTGTCTGAAATTCAGCTGTTTCCTGGAGACCACAACCTCTCTTTTCAGGGAAGAAGAATCTCAATCACTGAAAATAAGCTGTCAGGTTCAACCGGTTTTTTTAAGTACGCAGACCCACCGATCTCCATGCCCTGCTCACACGCCTCTTCGTCAGCTTCACCACTGAGAAAGACAATGGGAATATTGGTTGTTTCAACATTCTTTTTGAGTTCTTGACAAACTTCCAAACCATCCATTTCAGGCATAACAATATCAAGCAATATCAGATCAGGTGGTGTGGTTGATTGAGCAATTCTCAGCGCAGTCCTGCCATTTAATGCGGCCTTAACCTTGTAGGTATCTTTGAGCAGCCCTGCCAGCAAATCGATAATTGCAGGGGCGTCATCGACCACAAGTATAACTTTCTTTTCCATTTATTATCTCTTAATGGTTGAGTTGACGGACTGATGAGAAAAGCTGGTTGGCCATTTCAAGCCTCTTTCAGAATGGATTCCAGTTTTTCCAGTTCTGCAAGTGCCTGCTCAAAATCATACTCACCAATGCTCTTTGCCAGTTGCCGCAAAACAGTCGTATGATCACCTGTCCCGGCCACCTCCTGCAACTCTTCGATCACGTCGGCGGCATCGGTATCATCGTCTTCCAGCAAAGCACGGAGTTGCGAAACAAGGGCATTGCGTTTCTCGGGGTCTACAATCCGGGCAGGTATCGGTGTTTCGGCCTGCTCAAGTACGGATAAGCCGGCGATCACCGGCGATAATGCAGCCGCCACAGCTTCCAGGAGTTGATTAATTTCCTCCGGCACGGTGTCTTCTCTGCAGGCCGATTCCAGGGTAGCTGCCGCCTGTTGCACCTCCTCCGCCCCGATATTTCCGGCCACGCCCTTCAGGGTGTGTGCATAACGCCGGGCTGCCTCCATATCATCACCTGTTATTGCCTGGCGGAACTGTTCAGCAAAATCAGCTTCGCTCTCGCGGAATTTAAGCAGGAGTTTCCGGTACAGCTTATGATTATTCTGGGTGGTGGTCAAACCGGCAGCCACGTTGATACCGGGAAGTTCAGGAATTTCCTGCTCGGCCCCAACCTGTTCTCCAACAGGAACAAAGGCTTCTTCGAGGGGTTCGGAAGGCGTTATCCAGCGGGCCATGATGGTAAACATCTCCGCCACATTAATGGGCTTGGCGATGTGATCATTCATGCCGACTGCAAGTACCTTTTCACGATCACCGGCCATGGCGTTAGCTGTCATGGCAAGTATGGGAAGGTCTTTGAAGCGTTCCTGAGTGCGGAGTTTGCGAGTCGCCTCATAGCCGTCCATTACCGGCATCTGGCAATCCATCAGCACACCGTCAAAATCCTCTTTTTCCAGCAGATCCAGGGCCTGCCGACCATCACCGGCCACCTGGACCCTGATGCCGTTACTGCTCAGGAGTTCCAGGGCCAGTTCCTGGTTGATTTCATTATCCTCCACCAGCAATACATGAGCCCCACGTAATTTGGCAATGGCCGCATCGGCCTGGTCACTCCGGTTACCGGTACGGGTCTCACTGACCACCTCATGGCCCATTGCCAGCATAATGGCATCATGAAGCGTTGATGCAGTAACCGGCTTGGTGAGAAAATTGCTGACATTAACACCTTCAGCCGTTTTACGTGCATCTTCTTTTCCATAGGCGGTTACCATGATCACCGTTGGAATTTTAATCAGCTGATGATCAGCCTGGATAGTGCGGGTGGTTTCGACACCATCCATTCCCGGCATCTTCCAGTCCATCAGCACCAAGGTGTAGGGGTCATCATCATTGGCCGCTTCCAGCAGTTCCAGAGCCGCCTGACCACTTTTCGCCTGATCCACCCGCAGGCCGAATCCGGCAAGCATGGAGCTGAGAATTTCGCGGGCCGTACCATTATCATCGACAACCAGTACCCGTAAATCTCCCAGTTCAGTGCTGGTGGTACGGCGCCTTGAAGGTACTCCCTGCTGTTTGCCTAATTCGGCAGTAAAATGGAAGGTACTGCCGATGCCCGCCTCACTTTCGACCCAGATCTCGCCGCCCATCATCTCGGTTAATTTTTTACTGATAGTCAAACCAAGGCCGGTGCCCCCGTATTTACGGGTGGTTGAGGCATCTGCCTGGCTGAATGACTGAAACAGTTTTTTCTGCTGGGCAGCTGTCAGCCCGATACCTGTATCCCGAACAGAAAAGTGCAGTTTGACGTTCTTTTCATCCTCGGCCAGTACTTCAACACCGATAACGATTTCTCCCTGCTCGGTAAATTTCACGGCGTTGTTGCCGAGATTAACCAGAATCTGGCCCAGGCGCAACGGATCGCCGATCAGGGCGGAAGGATATTCAGCCGGCATGTCAAACATCAGTTCCAAACCATTTTCTTCGGTCTTAAGGCCGATCAGGTTGGCGAGATCGTCAAAAACATCCTCCAGGCGGAAATCAATCTTTTCCATGGACAGCTTGCCTGCCTCAATCTTGGAAAAATCAAGGATATCATTAATAACACCAAGCAGTGCCTCACCGGAACGATGTACCTTTTCAACATAGTTCTTCTGTCTGGCATCGAGATCGGTTTGCAGGGCCAGATGAGACATACCGATAATGGCATTCATCGGGGTGCGGATCTCATGGGACATGTTGGCCAGGAAGTCGGATTTGGCCCTGGTGGCGTCCTCGGCCACCTCTTTGGCGATGATCAGTTCATTTTGAATAGCCTTTATATCAGATATATCTATCAACCAGCCAAGGATTCCCTCTTCACCCTGATACGTAATAGGCAGATAGTTGATTAACATGTCTCTGACCTGACCATTGATGTTACGCATCTGAATTTCATAATTTTCAACTTTGCCGGCAGATGAGAGCTTTGCGATGAGTTCGTCGCGTTCCTTTGGATGGACATAGAGATCGGGTGAAGAATCACCCGCCTTCACACCGAACATCTCGGTAAATTTTGGGTTGGCAAAGTGAATGGTCCCTCTGGTAGAAAATGCTACCCCCACCGGACTGGTATCGAGAATCGCCTGCAGTTGCTCGCGTTCGTCGGCCAGGGCGTTCTCTATTTTCTTCCGCCTGGTGACGTCTACGGCCATAATGATATGCCGATCGCCGAAGATGGCCGCACTCCATTCCACTATCCGTTCTTCATCATTCTTACACCGGACAACGGCTTCCAGAGGTTTAACAAGCGTTTTTTCCTTTTCCGCAATTGCCACTCGTTCCTGCCATGAATCCATGACCCACTGCCGATATTCAGGGTCCGGATACGCCTTTGGAGCAAATGCAGCAAAGTCCGGGGCATCTTCCAGCGTCCAGCCGAACAGGTCGACGAATCTCTGGTTCAGATGCTCAATGATGAGCTCTTCATTTTGGATTCTGTTCACCGCAATGGCAAATGGTGCGGCCTCTATAAGCTCACTGAGTTCACGCTCCCGTTGTTGGATTGCATCCTGTTGCTGTTTACGCTCGGAGATGTCACGAAACACAATGACCGCACCGACCAGGTCGCCGCCATGACGTATAGGATTGGCTGTATACTCCACCGGAAAAGAAGAACCATCTTTGCGCCATAACACTTCGTCTTCAATCTGATGTGAGGTGCCGTCAATAAATGCTGCACTCATCGGGCAGTTGGACGAGACATACTCAGAACCATCTGCATGGGCATAATGAACGGTTTCATGCATGGGTACACCGAGCAGTTCATCCTCTTCATAACCCAACATTTCGGCAGCGGAACTATTACAAAAAGTTACATTTCCCTCTGTATCAAGCCCGAATATTCCTTCCCCTGCAGATTCCAGAATAAGTTCATTATGCTGTTGCTCCTGCTGCAGAGCAAGTTCCATTTTTTTGGATTCGGTGATGTCTGCAGTCATGGCAACAAAATGGGTCACCTTTCCGGCATCATCAGTTACCGGGGCAATGGAGATTGCCCCCCAGTAGAGCTCACCATTCTTTTTACGGTTGATGATTTCGTTTTGCCACACCTTACCGGCAAGAATGGTTGACCATAAGTCTTCATAGGTTTCCCCGGGGACTTTACCGCTGCTCAATATGCTGGGATTTTTACCGATAACCTCATCAGCCCGGTACCCGGTAACCCGCGTGAAAGTAGGATTAACATGCTCGATTTTTCCGGAAAGATCGGTAATAACTACACAGAGAGGACTCTGCTCTACCGCCTGAACCACTTTTCGTAACTCATCGGTACGTCTATCGACCAATATTTCAAGTTGCTTGCGGGTTCTGTCACCGAGCCAGACAGTAAAAGCGGTCAGCAGCAAGGCGACAAAGGCAATGCTTCCCAGGGTTGCCAGTACCATCGTCCGCATGGTGTTGTACGATTGCAGAGCTTCAGCGCTGTCCATCTCGGTAGCCAGACCGATACCAAGTTTTTCCGACCAGCTCCATGCTCCCATGACCGGAACGCCCCGATAATCTCGATAGCCCGTGGTGTTGACCCCTGCCCGCCCGCCGGTTGCCTCCCTGGCCATGTAGGTGAGCGGCCAGTCAGTCACCTTCTTTTCAGGTTGATATCCGGCCAGGAGGTTTCCTCCCGGATCTGAGAGACGAAAACTGAACAATTGGCTGCCGTTTTGATAATAAGAAGCTACAGTTTTCATCTGCTCTTCAAAACGTGACTTGGTAAGCAGGCGCCCCTGTTTATCAAAGGCATAAGTCTCCATGGTCTTGCCGAGTTTTCCAACCTGAGTCACAGGATTAAAATTTTCAGTGGGATCAAGACGCAGTGTCAGCAGGGCAATCACCCTGCCGGAGGCATCACGAATCGGTTCGGCAAAAAACATGGTGGAACCATTGTTGACCATCCGTCCCGATACATCCTGCAGGGCAACATCAGAGGTCATCGGCGGCACAAATACACTCTCTCCGGCCAGAACCCGGGCTATCAGTTCAGGATGCTGCCTGGCAATCAGGTTCATGCTTCCCACGTTCTCGTCACGTGATGATGCAATGCTGATACCGTCTGGTGCTATCACAAAAAAACCCCTGGCCTTGATCTGCTGATTATGCACCTGATAGATGTGACGTAATTCCTTCTGGGCAGCACTATCCCGCAGGGCCCGGGGATTACGGGGCGTTGCCAGCAGCGCCTCCACCTGCGGCAAAACCCTGGTGTCTGTTGCCAGGTAATGTACCTCCCGGCTATGATTACCCAGCCACATCAACAGTGCTTTATTAACGGATTTATTGACAGTTACAAGCGTCTGACCAAGCTCCTTCTTGAGTTGCTGTTCCATCTTCTCCAGTGCCGACCAGGCAACAAACAGCACCACGGTAAGAAAAACTGTAATCAGCATCATGACAAGCCGGGAGAAATTTCGGCGTCCAAAAAAACGGTCAAAAGTCTCGTTGCGCATTCGTTTCAATACCATGAGCAGAACCAGTAGAACCAATGCCAATATGGTAAATCCGAGGAGAAGGGGCCGAAGCGGAAAATGATACTGACTCCTCCCAACCTCATCTATACCTATCCAGTTGTCCTGGATATCATTTCTTTGCTGTTTGGAGATAGAGGCCAGTGCTTTGTTGAGAATGGAGACAAAAACAGGCCAGTCATCACGTACCCCCATGCCCAGTTCACCGCTATGGATATCTGAGGGTGCGGCCAGCAGGAGGTTGGGGAAATTCTGTTTATCTATGAGGTAACTGATAACGGCAAGGTTGCCCTGTGAGGCGTCTGCCTTGCCCGTGGCAACAGCATTCAGTTCCTGCAGAGGGCTGTCGACCGGATACATCTTTATTTTCGGGTATAATTCCTTAATACTTTCGACTTCTGAATAATTTCTGGATACAGCAACGGTTTTGCCGTCCAGATCCTGCAGGCCCATTATCGGCGGATAATCCTTCCGGGTTACGATCACCTGGGGAAAGTTAAGGTAAGATCTCGTAAATATGGCAAATTTCCGACGTTTCTCGGTGTTGGTCATGACCGGAGCGAGATCAATATTTTTTGCCTTGATTCCGGCCACCACCTGGGACCAGGTCAAGTCCGGGATATACTGGAAATGAATCCCCAGCTTTTTTTCGATCAGGGCCAGATACTCAGAGGCCATACCACTGTAGTCCCCATCGGGGCCCTGAAATTCAAACGGCCCATAGGAGGAATCACCACTGAACCTGATAATTTTGTGGGCTTGCAGCCACTCACGTTCCTCAGCTGTCAACTGCAGGCTGCCGGAACCTTTTGCTGTTGTATCTTCATGGTGTTGAGATGCACTGGGCCGGCGATTTTCATGCTGAGCCAATTTATCCCCGTTAATGGGGTCCATCGCTTTCGGGACAATGGATTGCAACTGCCTCTTGCCGCCGTCACTCTCTGCAGAAGCAGTGATTGTGTTTTTCTCTGCAAAAGAGAAATTGACAAGACCAATTGACATGACGAGAGACAAGACCAGCGAACAGATGAGCCATCTCACCGGGCTGCTCGTTATTGTAAGGTTCATAATATTTGCTTCCATTTGATTGCCGGCAGGCGATCGTTTATATTTGTGCAAAATTTTATCCATGACAGCATCACTCTTTAACAGATCAAAACTCGCCGGCCACTGGTGAATAATCCTGTTCTCTTTCCTTCAGGCGATAGTATTGTATATTACAAAGAGAAATAAAAAAATGGTGAACAGCCCGAGAGGTTCGGCAACATCCGAAGAGGCTGCAGCAATGGTCGGCGATTTGCTGAAATTACAGGAGGTAAACATTCGGGTTTGCCGTCGTGTATGAGACTTTACTGGTAAGCGCTCCATGAACACCCTGCTGCACGCGCTCAAGTCCCCGGACAGACAGGACTCTGAGTGTAGTTGGAAACCATTGCACAGAGTCCTTCAGGTGAGGCCGGTCCCGGAGAGGAAGACCCCAACGGGCTTGAACGGCACCTTTTGAAAAGCCGGCATTCGGGTTCTACAGAAACGAGACTCCAAGAGCGCGGTAATCGGCCAATTTCTCGATGCTCTGGACGTCCAATAGACTTCGGTCCCATTCTACCAGCTCTGTTACAAAATTGGCGGTTATTTTGAAAATTTCAGTGGGAAACTGCTGCAATGTTTTCTGGAACCCTTCACGGTTCAAGCGCAAGGTCATGGTCTCTTCTGTTGCCTGCAGGGTGAAAAGACGTCGTGGTTTGCCAAGCAAAGCGCAGCTTCCGACGAACGTCCCCGGGCCAAACCGACGAATCACCTGTCCTGAATCACCATCAGTATAGATGGCCTGAACCCTACCTGACAGGATCAAAAAAGCATGGCCGTCATCTTCTCCCGGGATCATCAGCTGATCACCGGTGATAAAGGTAATCCGACTGCACAGCATGGCCAGCAGTTTAAGACATTCGTAATCAAGACCGCGCAGCAGAGGTACCTGCCGGAGATGCTCCAGGTCTTCCTGAAAGCCGGAAGTCTTTTTTGAGTTCTGCTCAGTGACTTTTTCCGTGGATAAGCTCATGCAATGCTCCTTTGCGGGCAATCAGCTCATCCGGATCGCCCCATTCTAAAATCTTTCCGTCTTTTAAGACGGCAACCTTATCAAATGACGGCAGCATATCAAGCCGGTGAATGACGGCTATAACAGTGCGCTGCCCCTTCCACCGTTTCATTAAATTCTGGATCCGGGTCTGTGATTTATTGTCAAGGGCTGATGTTGCCTCGTCCATGACAAGTACTTTGGACTGTTTGAGCAATACTCTGGCAATAGCCAGTTTTTGCTTCTGACCGCCGGACAGCCTGTCTCCGGTATTCCCCACGTTAAAATCCATGCCTATGCCGGCGATCCGTTCCAGCAGATCCTCCTGGACCAGTAACTGAACGATGCATTGGTTGACCCTGTCTTCAACCTTGGGAGAATCCGAAGTCAGGCTGCCGAAGAAGATATTGTTCAAGATCGACTGAGAACTTATATAGCTGGTCTCGGAATAAAAAGAAACCGCATCCGGCGCATTATCGGTGCACCAGGCCCGAAAGGCCTTTCTGCCGGCCAGGAGCAACTCCTC